>JBEKGQ010000613.1:0-4701 GCA_050012715.1 Polyangiaceae bacterium | reverse complement strand
CCTGGCCGCCATCCTCACGTGGGCGGACCGGCGTCAGAGCTCGATGATCCAGGACCGCATCGGCCCGAACCGCGCCGTGCTGAAGATCGGCAAGTTCGAGCTGCGCGTGGCGGGCCTCCTCCACACCGCGGCCGATGGGCTCAAGTTCTTCACGAAGGAGGACTTCACGCCCCCCAAGGCGGACAAGCTCCTCTTCATGCTCGCGCCGATCATGTCGCTCGCGATGGTGTTCACGCTGGTGGGGACGATCCCCTTCGGCGACACCATCTGCATGCGCGAGTTCCACCTGCGCTGGCCCGAGTTCTGGTACGGCCCCGCCGTCGAGCGCTTCGGGACGTGCTCGGCGGACCTGAAGCAGGGCTTCTTCCCGATCGATCTCACCATCGCGCCGCTCGGCGTCGGCATCCTCTTCGTCTTCGCCATGGCGGGGCAGGGGATCATCGGCGCCGCCATCGCGGGGTGGTCGAGCGACAACAAGTTCAGCCTGATGGGCGCGCTGCGCGCGGCGAGCCAGATGGTGTCCTACGAGGTCACCCTCGGGATGTCGCTCGTCGGCGCGATGATGATCTACGGGACCGTGCGCCTCGACGACATGGTGCGCTGGCAGTCGGAGCACGCGTGGGGCATCTTCGTGCAGCCGCTCGCGTTCTTCCTCTTCTTCACCGCCGCGGTGGCCGAGAACAAGCGCATCCCGTTCGATCTGCCGGAGGCCGAGAGCGAGCTCGTCTCGGGGTACTTCACCGAGTACGCCGGGATGAAGTTCGGCATGTTCTACTTCGCCGAGTACGCGGAGGTCGTCACGAGCTCGATGCTGCTCGTCACGATCTTCCTCGGCGGGTGGTCGCTGCCCTTCTTCCACCGCGACGGCATCACGGTCGCCTTCGGGGGGACGACGCTGCTGGTGGCCCCGGTCGCGCACGTCTGGATGATCATCGTCAACGTGCTCGCATTCTTCGGGAAGGTGCTCCTCGTCTGCTGGCTGCAGGTCGTCGTGCGGTGGTCGCTGCCCCGGTTCCGCTACGACCAGCTCATGAAGCTCGGGTGGAAGATCCTCCTCCCCGCGTCGCTGGCCAACATCCTCGTCACGGGGGTCGTCTGGCTCGCGCTCGACAAGGCCGGTCCCGGCGCGAGCGACGGGCTGAAGCTCGCCGGGGACGTGACTCAGGGCATCGTCGCCCTCGCCGGCGCGTACTTCTTCGTGCGCGGCGTGGTCGGCTTCTTCGGTACCGTGAAGCACCAGCGCGATCTCGTAGGCTCGTCGGCGGGCTTCTCCGCCAAGACCGGCGGCACCAAGTCCGCCGCCATGCAAGCCTGAGGACCCATGGCCACCGCCGCCTTTCCCAAGAAGCCCCCGTCGCCCACGAACGCTGCGCCCGTCGACTATGCCGCGCGCAGCCTCGAGGTGAAGAGCTACCTGCCGGAGATCTTCCGCGGGGTGGGCGTCTCGATGCGCCACTTCTTCGAGAACACTCGCGAGATGGTGCGCGGCAAGCGCCCGGACCCGGTGCTCGACCGGTTCGACGACGGCATCACGACGATCTCGTACCCCGAGCAGAAGCGTCCGTACCCGGCGCGTTTCCGCGGCGTGCACCGGCTGACGACGCGCGACGACGCGAGCATGCGGTGCGTCGCGTGCCTCTGCTGTTCCACCGCGTGCCCCGCCCAGTGCATCTTCATCGAAGCCGGCGAATACCCAGAGGGCGACAAGCGCCGCGGCTACGAGCGCTACCCGGTGAAGTTCGTCATCGACGAGCTGCGCTGCATCTTCTGCGGCTACTGCGTCGAGGCCTGCCCCTGCGACGCCATCCGCATGGACACCGGGATGCACGCGGCCCCCTACGACTCGCGCGACCAGTTCATCTACGACCGCGACCTGCTCCTCTCGATCGCCTCCCGCGACGGCTCGCACCAGACCGAGAACCCCCGCCACGAGCCGGGCGAGCCGACCCATCCCGGCGTCACCCGCGAGCACGCCCAGCACTGACGCGGCGTTTCCGGGAGATTTCTGCCGCTGAGCCTTGCCCGACGGAGACGCAGCGGAGAGGCGAAAAGCCCAGCCGAGGCAAGGTGGTTGTGAGTAGATCCCCGCCGGGACTATTCGCTACCATCGGCCGCCCTTCGCGGCGGGATCCACACGACAATGAACACAAGAGCGAGCTTGCGAGCGACGTGTCTAGGCCAGGCTCCCGAAGGGAGGCTGGCGTGAATCAATCGATCGACATTCTCCGCGCCGAGCTCGAGCGCCTTTTCTCGCTCGACGAGATGACCTCGATGAGCCAGCGGCTGTTGGGGCTCGATCCGAGCGACGTCGGAGGCGCCACCGCCAAGGCGAGCTTCGCGAAGGCGCTCACCGAGCGCTGCGTCGACGGGGACCGCATCGACGCGCTGGTCGACGTCATCCTCGTCTCGCGGCAGGGGGTCGACCCCCGCGTGCGCGACGTGGCGGGCCTCTACGGCCGCGAGGAGATGACGCCGGGCAAGGTCCTCGGCGACTTCACGATCCTGAAGAAGCTCGGCGAGAGCGAGCTGTCGACGGTGTACCTCTCCCGGCGCGGGAGCGAGGACCGCGTCCTCAAAGTGCTCAAGCGCGAGGCCTGCCGCGACAAGCGCGCGGTGCAGCGCTTGCTGACCGCGAACCGGCTCGTGGCGAGCGTGGAGCACGCCGGCCTGCCCAAGGGCATCGACGCGGGCGAGACCGACGGCGCGTACTGGATCAGCTACGTGCACGTCGACGCGCAGACGCTCGCCGCGCGCCTGTCGCGAACGGGGCCCTCGCACATCAACGAGCTGAAGCCCACGCTGCACGCCATCCTCGAGCCCCTCGCCGCCTTGCACCAGGCGCGCATCATCCACGGGGACCTCAAGCTCGAGAACGTCCTCGTCGGGCGAAGCACCGAGGGCGGCCTGCGCGTCACGCTCATCGACTTCGGCACCGATCGCCTCCGCCAGCGGCCCACCGTCGCCAACGGGCACACCGGCGTCCTCGCCGTCATCGGCTCGCCGAAGACCATCGCCCCCGAGCAGGTGCGCGGCCTTCGCGCGGACTCGGCGAGCGACGTCTACTCCTTCGGCGCCATGATGTTCGAGCTGCTCTCGGGGAAGCCCGTCTTCCCGTTCGACAGCGCCACCGACGCCGCCTTCGCCCACGTGTCCCAGGTCCCCGAGCCGCCGAGCGCCAAGGCCCCGCGCGGCTGGGTCGCGAAGGACGTGGACCAGTTCGTCCTCTCGCTCCTCGCGAAGGACCCGGCGCGTCGCCCCAAGGACGCGGCGGCGGTGCTCGACCAGCTCGAGTCGCTCGGGCGCGCCTCGTCGGCGCTGCGCGCCGCGCAGGCGGTGTTCCCGGAGGAGCGGCTGGCGTCGCTCGTCGATCTCCTCGTCGCCGCGCCGGACGACGCGGAGGCGGCGCTCGGCCTGGAGACGGCCATCGAGCAGGGGGCCGACGCCACCACGGTCGCCGAGGCGTTCGAGCGGGCCGCCGAGGGCGTCGACGTCGCCGCCGAGGACGGCCTCGAGGTGAAGAAGTCGCTCCTCTACCGCGCGGCCCGCATCTACGACGTCGCGGTGAAGGACAAGGAGCGGGCCGAGCGCGCGTACGCGCAGATCATCGAGCTCGACCCGACCGACGAAATCGCGCTCATCGGCCTCGACGAGGTACGGAAGGCCCTCGGCAAGTACGCCGAGATCGTCGAGTCGCTGATGGCGCGGAGCGAGCTCGCGCCTCCGGGCGAGGAGCGCTCGCGCATCTTCGCGGAGATCGGCCGCATCTGCGCGACCGAGCTGGAGGACCCGGACCAGGGCATCCTCGCCTACGCGCAGGCGCTGTGCGAGGCGCCGACGTCGCGCGAGCTGGCCGACGAGATCGAGCGGCTCGCCGGGACGAAGGCCCACCTGTGGAACGAAGTGCTCGGCGCGGTGACCGAGGGCAGCAAGGCCGAGTCGCTGTCGTCGACGGAGCGGAACACGCTGCTCGGGCACGCGGGGCGCTGGTACGACCAGAAGATCGCGCGACCGGACATGGGCCTGCTCGCGTTCCAGCAGATCCTGACGACCGATCCGGCGAGCGAGGAGGCCTTCGAGGGCCTCACGAGCATCTACCGCAAGGCGCAGCAGGTGCCCGAGCTCGTCGCGGTGCTCGTGGCCCGCGCCGACGCGGCCGGGAGCTCACCGCGCGCGCGCGACCTGCGCGCCGAGGCGGCCGACCTCTACGAGCAGAAGCTCAACGACGTGGCCCGTGCGAAGGAGCTCTACGCCCAGATCCTGGCGGAGGACCCGGGGCACGTGAAGGCGAGCGACGGGATGGCGCGCATCGCGGAGCGGACGGGGGACTTCCAGGCCCTCGTCGCGATCCTCGAGCGGCGCGCCGAGTCCCGGCGCGGCCGCGAGAAGGCCGACGCGCTCCTCAAGGTGGCGGAGGTCTACGAGGACCACTTGGAGGATCTGGCGGAGGCGACGCGCCGCTACGAGGGCGTGCTCGCGATCGAGCCGCACGATCTGCAGGCGCTGAAGGGCCTCGACCGGGTCTACAACCGGACCGGCAAGTACCGCGAGCTCCTCGAGAACCTCGAGCGGCAGATCGCGATGGCGGCGACCCCGCGGCAGAAGATCAACCTCTACGAGCGCATGGCCGCGCTGCACGACGAGGAGTTCCTCGACCACGAGCGCGCCGCCGAGGCGCTCGAGGCGATGCTCGGGTTCGACGGG
>JBEKGQ010000612.1:0-4709 GCA_050012715.1 Polyangiaceae bacterium | reverse complement strand
CGGGCACCCGGAAGCCGGCCTGTGCGCGATCGCGGACGTGGTCTCGCGTCTCGGCGGTCGTCCCGATGCTGGCGCCGAGCTCCTCCGCGCCATCGCCGATCATGCAGCGGGTGCGGAGCGTCGCGACGATGCGGTCGACGATGGCGGGAAAGTGATTGTAGAGCGCGAGCTGCGAGAGCCGAGCCGCCGACGGGACGCCCGGATCGCGCAGCACGCGTGCCGACCAGCGGTCGAGCAACGAACCCTTCTGCATTTCGAGCAGGTCGGCGAGCGCGATGGGCGTCACGCGCTTTCCATCGTTCGGTGGGCGGGACTGCATACACGTCTCCGTCTTCTTCGCGCATCTCCTTGGCGCCGACAACGGGCCGGGGTGACTGAGAGTGTTCGGTTGGCAAGAGCCGGTGCAAGGTGCGGACCTCGAACCGCCGCCCCAACCACCTCAGTCTGCCTGGGCCTGCACCGAGAAGGCGTAGCTACCCGGGGGGAGCTCGAGAGCGGTTGGGCGCCGTCCAGCCCGGCGGAGGGGCGCGCCCGGCCCGGTGCGACAGGAATGCACCAACGTGACAAACGGGCTCGGGTGCCCGAAATGGCGATAGTCGCGTGTCCGGCCGGCAGACGATCGATGACTCACGCGTGCAGCTTCGAAATCGACGAGACGCGGCTTCTCCCGTCTCGTGCGGATCGCTGTCCCGCTGGGCATGCTGCGTGCAATGACGCGCGCTCGCGGAGCTTAGGAGCAGCACCCAATGAACACCGCAGTGGATGCAGCAGCCTTCGGGGCCCACCAGGCGCGCACGCTGACGGGCCCGCGACACGCCCGGGCGCCCGCGTCCCCCCTCGTCCTCGTCGTCGAGGACGATCTGGACACCCGCCTCATCTACTCCGAATGCCTGAAGCATCTCGGGTATCGAACCGCCACGGCATCATCGGGCGAGCTCGGGATCATGGCCGCCGTGGGCACCCGCCCGTACGCCATCGTCATCGACGTCTCCATGCCGGGAATCGGCGGCCTCGAAGCCACGCGCCGCCTCAAGACGGACGCGCGCACGCGGGCGTGCCTGGTGGTCGTGGTCACCGCCCACGGCACGACCATGTTCGCCGAGGCGCGCCGGGCCGGGAGCGACGCGTACTTCTGCAAGCCCTTCGACGCCTTCGCGCTCGACAGCGTGCTGCACGTGCTCACGACGGCTCGCGCGCGCCCCCGTCCACCGGGGCCGACCACGATCGTGAAGCGATGTGGCTGCGGGCGGGAGTACACGCAGGACGCCTGGCTCGCGCTGCCCCTTCGCGGCCGGATGCACACGCCCGGCGGAGGCCTGGTCGTCGATCTCCGGAGCTGCGCGTGCGGATCACCGATCGTGCTGCCGGCGTGACGCGGCGACCATCGCATCTCGGACGGCTATCGCGGCTTCATGCGGGAGACGACGGCGACGATTCCGCGGTCGAGCAGGCTGCGTAGGTGACGGAGCGCGAGCAGGCGCGGGAGGCCGGAGATGTCGAGGATCGTCTCCACGTCCGTCGCCCCGTCCATGACGGAGAGCAGAAAGCCGCTCACGTTGTCGAGGGCGAAGCGCTTCAGCTCCTCGGGGGAGACGGCCAAGGCGAGGACGGCCGACTCCGAGCCGATGGCGGACAGGCAGTCGCGTTCGAGCGCCCGCCGGCACTCGCTCGCCAGCTCGCTGGCCTGCGGATGCAGCGGGGCGAGCTCGAGCAAGCGCGTGAGCAAAAAGAGCGCCTCCTCGTGCTCTCCGGCGAGATGGTGCCGGCGAGCGAGGTCGATGGTGGGCTCACCGCCCGCGGGGGCGGCTGCGCGCTGCTTGATCTCCGAGTCGCGCGCGAAGGCCTCGGGATCGAAGGCGGGGACGACCGTCGGGCGCTCACCGGCGTCGTGGTCCGCTGCGCCGCCGCGCTCCGGCGGCGGCGATCTCGAGGGCGGCGGGGACGGCACACCCGAAGTGTAAGTCACCGAGGGGCGCTGCGAAACGCCGCCCGCGGGAAGAACCATGCTCGAGATGGGGATAGGTGAAGCCGCTGGCTACGCGGGCGGTCCATCGAGAACCTCGCGGACTTTGAGCGTCAGCGATGCGGGGGTGAGCGGCTTCTGGATGAACGCGGTTGCCGAGTCGACCACGCCGTGGCGGACGACGCTGTCGTCGGTGTATCCCGACATGCAGAGGACCTTCATCCTGGGCCGCGACTCGTGCAGGCGCCGAGCGAGCTCCGGTCCGCTCATGTGCGGCATGACGACGTCGGTGACCAGGAGATCGATCGGCTCCGGGTGCGCCTCGGCCAGGAGCAGCGCGTCCGCCGCGTTCTGCGCGACCACGACGCGGTAACCGTGGTGGCGGAGGATGGCCAGCACGACCGCGCGCACCTGCGGCTCGTCCTCGACGAGCAGGATGGTCTCCGTCCCCCGCAGCGTCGACGGGGCCATCGTCGGTCGGGGCACCTCGGGCTCGGCGTCGACCCTCGGCAAGTACACCTCGAAGGTCGTCCCCTTCCCGGGCGCGCTGTCGACCCAGATGTGGCCGCCGCTCTGCTGCACGATGCCGAAGACGGTCGACAGCCCGAGGCCCGTCCCCTTGCCCGTCTCCTTCGTCGTGAAGAACGGCTCGAAGATGCGCGCTTGCGTCTCGCGGTCCATGCCGGTGCCGGTGTCGGTCACCGCCAGCATCACGTAGCGTCCGGCCTTCGCCGGCAGGTGCGTCTGGGCGTAGGCCTCGTCGAGGACGACGTTGCCCGTCTCGATGGTCAGCTTCCCGCCGGTGGGCATGGCGTCGCGGGCGTTCACGACGAGGTTCAGGACGACCTGCTCGATGTGGCTCGGGTCCGCCTCGACGCGCCCTGGCGACTCCGGCGCGACGACGACGAGCTCGACGTCCTCACCGAGCAGACGGTGGAGCATCTTCTCCATCGGGGCCACGATCGCTTGCAGGTCGAGCACCCGCGGTTCGACGACCTGCTGCCGGCTGAAGAGCAGCAGCTGCCGCGTCAACCCGGCCGCACGCGCCGCCGCCTTCCGGATCTCCTCGACGTCGGCCCGGCTCGGGTCGTCCGGGGCCATCGCCCCCAGGACGAACTCCCCGTAGCTCATGATGACCGAGAGCACGTTGTTGAAGTCGTGCGCCACGCCTCCGGCCAGCCGCCCGACGGCCTCCATCTTCTGCGCCTGCCGGAGCTGGTCCTCGCTGCTGCGGAGCGCTTCCTCGGCGCGCTTGCGCCCCGCCTCCGCCTGCTTGCGCTCGGTCAGGTCGATCGACACCGAGATGTTCCGCGTCTCGTCGAGCTTCGCCACGCCGACGAGGACCGGCACGCGGGTGCCGTCCTTGCGGAGGTATTCCTTCTCCCAGGGGGGAGCGACGCCGGTCGCGCGCAGCTGCTCGGCCGCGGCGACGTTGGCGTCGACCCACTCGGGCGGCGTCGTCTCTTTCCAGCTCACGCGACCCGCCGCCACGTCGTCGCGCGAGCGCCCCACCATGCGGAGGAAGGTGTCGTTCGCATCGAGCACGGTGCCGTCCCGGTCCCCGATGATGAGACCGAAGAGCCCCGACTCGGCGAGCCGGCGGAAGCGAGCATCGCTCTCCCGGAGGGCCTGCTCCGCCTTGCGGTGGGCCGCCCGCTCGTGGCACTCGCGGATCTCGCGCTCGATGGCGGCCGCCAGCCGCCCCAGCTTGTCCTTGAGGACGTAGTCGTGCGCGCCCGCGCGCATCGCCTCGACGGCCTTGTCCTCGCCGACCGTGCCCGACACGATGATGAACGGCAAGTCGACGCCGGTCGCCCTGAGGATCGCGAGGGCGGCGGGGGCGGAGAACCCGGGCATCGACCAGTCCGAGGTGACGACGTCCCACGTCTTTTGCTCCAGGGCGGCGCGCATCGCCTCCCCGGTCTGGACGCGCTCGTGCTCGACCTGGCCCCACGTCTTCCGTAGCTCGGCGACGACCAGCTTGGCGTCGGTCGGGGAGTCCTCCACGAGGAGAGCACGCAGCATGTCGGTCACGACGTGCCTCGAGGAACCGGCGGAGGCTCGTTGAGGAGGAGCCAGAAGAGCCCGAGCGTCTTCGCCGCCTGCGCGAAGTCGGCGAACTCGACCGGCTTCCGGACATAGGCGTTGGCGCCCAGCGAGTAGCTGCGCAGGATGTCCTCTTCCTCGCGCGACGCGGTGAGCACGATCACCGGCAAGAGCTTCGTGCGCTCGTCCTCGCGCATGCGGCGCAGGACCTCGAGGCCGCCGATCTTCGGCAGGTTCAGGTCGAGCAGAACGATCGCCGGCGGCGCCTTGGCTTCCCGGCCGGCATGGGCGCCCGTCGCGAACAGGTAGTCGAGGGCGGCGGCGCCGTCCCGCACGACGACCATGTCGTTCGCCACGCCGCACTTCTTGAAGGCCACGACCGTCAGCTTCTCGTCGCTGGCGTTGTCTTCCACCAGCAGGATCACCTTGGTCATGAAGACACTCCCTCGGGGAACGTGAAGTAGAACGACGCGCCGGAGTCGACGGCGCCTTCGGCCCAGATCCGGCCTCCGTGGCGGTGGACGATGCGCTGGACGGTGGCGAGACCGACCCCGGTCCCGGCGAACTCGGTCGCGGTGTGGAGCCGCTGGAACGGTGCGAAGAGCTTGCCGGCGAAGGCCATGTCGAACCCGGCGCCGTTGTCGCGCACGAAGAAGACGCGCGCGCCGTCCATCTCGGTCGCCCCGAATTCGATGCGGGC
>JBEKGQ010000611.1:0-4715 GCA_050012715.1 Polyangiaceae bacterium | reverse complement strand
GCCGAGGCGCTGGGCTACGTCCTCGTCGACACGGGGGCCATGTACCGCGCCGTCGCCCTCGCCGCGAAGAGCGCGGGCGTCGCGTGGGAAGACGCGGCGGCGGTGGGCGAGCTCGCCCGCGCCGTCGTCGCGCGCCGTGGCCTCACCTTCGCGCGCGACGCCGCGAAGGGCGTCCGCGTGAGCCTCGACGGCGAGGACGTCAGCGACGCCATCCGCGCCGCGGACATGGGCATGGGCGCGAGCACCGTCTCGCGCCACAAGGAGGTGCGCGACGCCCTCTTCGACCTGCAGCGGCAGGCGGGGCGCGGCGGCGGCGTGGTGCTCGAGGGGCGCGACATCGGCACCGTGGTCTTCCCCGACGCGGAGGTGAAGTTCTTCCTCACGGCACGCCCCGAAGTGCGCGCGCGCCGCCGCTTCGACGAGCTGAGCGCGAAGGACCCGGCGGTGACCCTCGAGGAGACGCTGGCCGACATCCACCGGCGCGACGCGCAGGACACCCAGCGCGCAGTCGCCCCGCTCCGGCAAGCGGAGGACGCGCTCCTCGTCGACAACTCGGACATCACCATCGACGAGACCGTCGCGCTCATGGCCGAGCGGGTCCGGGCCAGGGCGGGGTAGCGACTCCGTTGCCGGCCCGCGCCATCGCCGTCTTCCTCGTGGGGTGCTTGCTCGCGCTTGCCGTGGCGTGCGGCGGGCCCCCTCCCCGCCCCCCGCCGGACCCCTACGCGGAGGCGCACTGGCAGGACGTCTTCGAGAGCACCCCGGAGGCGCTCTTCGTCGTGCGCGCCAGGGCGGCGCGCGACGACCGCGTCTACGGGCCCCTCCTTCGCACGGTGCTCACGCTCGTGCGCGACGAGAGCAAGGCCGCCGGCGCCACGCGCGCCCTCGACGCGATGGCGGACGCCGACGAGCTCGTCGTCGGCCTCCGCCCCGACGGCGCCGCCGGCCCCGGCGAGCGCGTCCTCGTGGCGCGCGGCGTCCGGGCCGACCTCGATCCCGCCAAGCTGGTCGACACCGACGGCCATCCCCTGTGGGCGCCCGGGCCGCCGGGCCGCGTGCGCGAGCTCGTCCTCGAGCCCGAAGGCGCCTCCCTGTTCGAGCTGCCCGGGCGCACCTGGGTCATGGCCCAGGGCGACGCGCGCGCCCGCGCCCGCGAGGCGTTCGCTCACCCCATGAACCGCCCCCCCCCGCAGCTCGATCCCGAGGCGCTCGCCCTCCTGCGCATCGACGGCCCCGCCCTCGTCGCGCGCGTCCGCGTCCTGCAGGACCTCGGGGCCCTGGCCGCGATTGGCCACCACCTCCGCTCGGTGACGTTCACCCTGTCCCCCGGCGCCGAGCACGCCGTGCGCGCCACCCTCGCCTACGCCGGCGACGACGACGCGGCGCTCGCCGAGGTCGCCACGAGCGAGCTATGCCGCCGCTCCGCGCGCGCCGGCAACGAGCCCCCCTGGCTCCCCTTGCTCGGGTCGGCCACCGTCACGCATGCCTCGCGCGCGGTCGTCCTCTCCGCGCCCCTCCCCGTGGGCCTGATCGAGCAGCTCCTCCGGGGCCCGTCCGCCCCGCCCGACGCCCTCCTCCCCCCGCCCTGACCCTGCTCAGCGGAGCAGTGCGGGAGGGCCGATGCCCTTTGACACTCGCGGATTCTCAAGCTATCCCGCTCACCCTGCCCGGGGCGCGTGGACGTTGGTCCGCCCTCTGCTTCCCGGGCCAAATTCAACCCTAGCGCGTGCCCCACACGCACCGCGGACCGTCGAGGACTCCTCTAAGCACATGTCGAC
Source organism: Polyangiaceae bacterium (assembly GCA_050012715.1). Taxonomy (GTDB): domain Bacteria; phylum Myxococcota_A; class Polyangia; order Polyangiales; family Polyangiaceae; genus Palsa-1150. The sequence continues at coordinate 2,937 of JBEKGQ010000611.1, read as the reverse complement.
CACCACCACTGCCCTGAGCTCCGCAGGCAAAACAACGGAAGCCGCCGCGAACTCCTCCGCCGACACGTTCGCGTCGCTCTTCGAAGCCAGCATCCAGGCTGGCGACTTCGGCAAAGAAGGCGAGATCGTCAAGGGTACCGTCGTCGCGGTCCTGCGCGACAACGTCATCATCGACATCGGCGGCAAGAGCGAAGGCATCATCGCCCTCGCCGAGTTCACCGACCCGAGCCTCCCCCCCGGCTCGCAGACGACGGTGAAGGCGGGCGACGCGGTCGACGTCTACATCGAGAGCCGCGAGAACGACGACGGCCTCGTCATGCTTTCCAAGGAGAAAGCAGACAAGATGAAGGTCTGGGATGAGATCTCCGCCGCGTGCGAGCGCGACGAGCTCATCGAAGGGACCATCAGCCAGCGCGTGAAGGGCGGCCTCTCGGTCACCATTCGCGGCGGCGTGAAGGCGTTCCTCCCCGGATCGCAGGTGGACCTCCGCCCCATCCGCAACTTGGACAAGCTGATCGGGCAGACCTACCAGTTCAAGGTCATCAAGTTCAACAAGAAGCGCGGGAACATCGTTCTCTCGCGCCGCGTCCTCCTCGAGAAGGAGCGCGACGAGCAGAAGACGAAGACCCTCTTGACCCTCGAGGAGGGCAAGGTGGTGAAGGGCGTCATCAAGAACATCACCGAGTACGGCGCCTTCGTCGACCTCGGCGGCATCGATGGCCTCCTCCACATCACGGACATGAGCTGGGGCCGCGTCAACCACCCGTCGGAGATCTTCCAGGTCGGCGACGAGGTGACGGTCCGCGTCCTCAAGTACAACCCGGAGACCGAGCGCGTCTCGCTCGGCCTCAAGCAGACGCAGGAAGATCCCTGGAGCCACGCCGAAGAGGCGTACCCGCCCGGCAAGAAGATCAAGGGCAAGGTCCAGTCGATCACCGACTACGGCGCGTTCGTCGAGCTGGAGCCGGGGGTCGAGGGTCTCATCCACGTCAGCGAGATGTCGTGGACGAAGAAGGTCAAGCACCCGAGCAAGCTGCTCGAGGTGGGCCAGGAGCTCGAGTGCCAGGTGCTCGAGGTCGACGCGAAGAGCAAGCGCATCAGCCTCGGCCTCAAGCAGCTCGAGCCCGATCCCTGGACGCTCTTCACGGAGAAGTACTCCCCGGGCGCCAAGATCACCGGCAAGGTCCGCAGCATCACCGACTACGGCGTCTTCATCGGCATCGAAGAGGGCGTCGACGGGATGGTCCACAAGAGCGACATCTCGTGGACGGCCAAGGTCAACAACCCCTCGGACCTCTACAAGAAGGGTGACGACGTCGAGGCCATCATCCTCAGCATCAACCACGACGAGAAGAAGGTCTCCCTCGGCGTGAAGCAGCTGTGGGACGACCCGTGGCCGACGATCTTCAACGAGCTGCCTCCGGGCAAGGTCGTGAAGACCAAGGTCCTCAGCATCGTCGACTACGGCGTCTTCGTGCACGTGCGCGACGGCATCGAGGGGCTCATCGCGCAGAACGACGTCGTGCTCGGCGTCGACGCGGAGGGCAAGGAGAAGCCGCTGCGTCCGGGCGACGAGATCGAGGCGGAGATCGCCAACATCGACACGCAGGAGCGGCGCATCACCCTGTCGATGCGCATGGGCGAGACGACGACCAGCGCCTCGGCGCCGGCCGAGGCCAAGCAGCCGGCCGTGCAGCGGCCGTCGAAGGCCCCGTCGAAGAAGGTGAGCGCCGCCGAGGCCGCTGCCGGAGGGACGATCGGGGACCTCATCAAGCAGAAGCTCGGGAGCAAGATCGCCGCCGCCGTGTCCGACAAGGACAAGAAGGACGACGACGCGGACGACGACGACAAGAGCGAGTAGCTCTTGCCGGAGCGGATGTGGGCCCCCTGGAGGATGAGTTACATCCTCGGCGAAAAGCAGGGGGCCTGCGTCTTTTGTGAGATCGCCGCCGCGCCGGTGGCGGCGTACCGCGAGAAGCTAGTGCTCGTCATGCAGGAGCACGCGCTCGTGTGCCTCAACCGCTACCCGTTCGCGGCGTCGCACCTGCTCGTCCTCCCGCGGCGTCACGTCTCGGCGCTCGAGGACCTGCCGCCGGAGGAGTACGACGCGCTCATGCGCCTCGTGCGCGAAGCGACGACGCGGCTGAAGCAGGTCACCCAGCCCGAGGGGGTGAACCTCGGGTTCAACCTCGGCAAGGCGGCCGGCGCCGGCATCGCGGAGCACCTGCACGCGCACGTCGTGCCGCGGTGGAACGGCGACACGAACTTCATGCCCGTGCTCGGCGACGTGCGCATCATGCCGGAGATGCTCGACGACTCGTGGCGGCGCCTCGCCCCGGCGTTCGCGGACGTGCCGGGCGAGCACGCGGCCGTGGACGCGGCCCCGGGACCCGGCGCGGAGGGGGCGTAGATGCCCTCCCGGCGCCAGGTCTTTCTCGTCGCGACCGCCGTCGTCGCGGCGGCGGTGATGATCGCGGCCCACGAGGTGATGCTGCCGTTCATCCTCGCGGCGGTCATCGCGTACGTGCTCACGCCGCTCGTGGCCCTCGTCGAGCAGCGGCGGGTGCCGCGCCCGGTGGCGGTGCTCATCGTGTACGCGGTGGTCCTCGGGTCGATCGGCGGCTTCGTCCGCGGCGTCGCCCCGCGCATCGCGCTCGAGTTCCGCAACCTCCGCGTCGAGCTGCCCGCGCTGACGCAGGAGGCCCAGTCGAAGTGGGTCCCCGCGGTCACCGAGAAGCTGCATGACCTCGGCTTCGCGCCCCCGACCCCGCCGGTCGACGTGCCGCCCGAGGCCACCGCGACGAGCGCCTTCGTGGCGCACCCGCAGAGCGACGGGTCGCTGGCAATCGACGTCGGCACGGGGGTGGCGGTGACGGAGACGAAGACGGGCTGGCTCATCGAGCCCGCCCACGAGAAGAAGGGCGAGCCGTTCGACCC
>JBEKGQ010000610.1:0-5223 GCA_050012715.1 Polyangiaceae bacterium | reverse complement strand
CTCTCCCGCGCCACCGGGGACGTCGAGATCGGCGTCGCCGTCTACAACGCGGCGTACTCCTTCGTGGCGCCGCTCTTCGACCGCCCGCTCGCCGACGCCCTCCGCGTCGTCGACGTGAACGTCCGCGCGCCGCTCGTGTTCCTCCATGCCCTGGTCCCCCCGATGCTCACGCGCGGTCGCGGCGCGGTCGTCCTCATTTCGTCGCTCGCCGGCTTCCAGGGCTCCCCGAAGCTCGCCGCCTACGCCGCCAGCAAGGCGTTCAACACGATCCTCGGCGAGAGCCTCTGGGCGGAGCTCGCGCCGAAGGGCGTCGACGTCGTCGCGAGCTGCGCCGGCGCCATCCGCACCCCGGGCTACGCGAAGGCCCTTGCGAAGGAAGCCCCGGGGACGCTCGACGCCTCCGATGTCGCCGAGCGCACGCTGGCCGCCCTCGGCCACGGGCCGGTCGTCATCCCGGGCGCCACGAACAAGCTGGCGACCCAGCTCCTTCGCCGGCTGCTCTCGCTCGGTGTCGGGGCTCGAGTGATCGGCTTCGTCGCGCCGTGGGCGGTGGCGGCGCTCGTCCTCGCGCTCCACCTCGTCCTCGCGGCCCGCTGGGTCGACGGCTACGTCCGCGACGCGTCGGGCAAGCCCCTCCGCTACCGCCTCAACGGGCTGCGCGTCTTCGTCGTGACCCTCGCGCTCGCCGCGGCGGCCGCGCGCTTCGGCGGCGTCCCGTGGGACTTCTTCTGGGTGCATCGCTGGGAGAGCCTCGGCGGCGCCTGCGTGCTCGGGCTCGTCTTCACCTTCGTCGTCGTCCTCACCGCTCCTTCGACCGGCCGCGGGCTCCTCGCCGACCTCTACTTCGGTCGCCGGCCCAACCCGCAGTCGGGCGGCGGCCGGCTCGACGCGAAGATGGTCCTCTACATGGTCGGCGCGATCCTGCTCGACCTGAACGTCCTCTCGTTCGCGGCCCACCAGCGGCTCGCGTTCCCGGACGCGCCCTCCGGCGGCGTCGCGCTCTACGCCGCGCTCTTCACGTTCTTCGTCGCGGAGTACCTCTTCTTCGAGGAGGTGCACCTCTACACGTACGATTTCTTCGCCGAGAACGTGGGCTTCAAGCTCGGCTGGGGATGCCTCACGTTCTATCCGTACTTCTACTGCGTCGGCCTCTGGTCCGAAGCGTCGCGGCCGGGTGCCGGGACGCCCCCGCTCGCCCTCGCCGCGTGCGCGCTCGTGTTCGCCTGCGGGTGGGCGCTCTCGCGCGGGGCGAACCTGCAGAAGTTCCTCTTCAAGACGCGCCCCGAGGCGAAGCTCCTCGGTCTGCTCGCGCCGGTCGCGGTCGGTGAGGGCTCGCGGCGCCTCCTCTGCAGCGGCTTCTGGAGGCTCTCGCGCCACATCAACTACCTCGGCGAGATCCTCATGGCGCTGGGGCTCACGCTCGCGCTCGGTCGTCCTCTCGATCCGTGGCCGTGGCTCTATCCGCTCTACTACGTCGCGCTGCTCCTTCCGCGGCAGGCCGACGACGACCGGCGCTGCGCCGCGAAGTACGGCACGCTGTGGGAGGAGTACTGTCGTCGCGTGCCGTACCGGATCATTCCGAGGGTCTATTGAGCCTCCGCGCGGTCGCGGTGGCGGTCCTGCTCGCGCCGGCGGGGGCCGGCTGCTCGAGCAGCAGCAGCAGCGGCGGCCCGGCCCCGAGCCACGATGCCGGCGCGGCCGATGCGACCGTGCGCGACGCCGGCGCCGACGGCGGCGAGGACGCGAGCTCGCCGGCCGACACGGGCGTCCTCGACACGGGTATCCACGAGGCGGCCACCGAAGAGGACGCGGCGGAGGACGGCGGCTGCGCCCGCGCCGACGTCCCCGACGGCGCGTGCGCCATCACCCTGGCGGCCGGACAGAACGCCCCCGCCGGCCTCGCGGTGGACTCGCAGTATGTCTACTGGACGCTCGGCATCCCGGATGGCGGCGTCTTCCGCGCGCCCATCGGCGGCGGCGCGGCGTCGACGATCGCCTCCGGGCAGGCCAGCCCGCTCAGCGTCGCGGTGGACGCGAACCACGTGTACTGGACGAACTCCGGCGGCACGACCGTGATGAGCGCGCCGCTCGACGGCGGACCGCCGGCGCCCATCCTCGTCGCGCCCGGCGGCCCGCTGTACATCGCCATCGATGCGACGGCCGTCTACGTCACGACGAGCAACGGCTCGGTCCTCAGCGGCCCCCTCGGGGGCGTCGCGGACGGCGGTGCCCCGTCGGTCCTCGCCACCGGCCAGGGGCAGCCGAGCCTCCTCGCCGTCGACGACGCGGGCGTGTACTTCACGAACTACACCGGCAGCGCCAGCGTCGTCAGCATTCCGAAGAGCGGCGTCCCCGAGGGCGGCGCGCCCTTCGTGATCGCCGCCGGCGAGAACCTGCCCTTCGGCATCGCCCTCGACGCGGCGAACGTCTACTGGACCGCGATCGGAAGCGGCAGCGTCCGCACCGCGCCGAAGACCGGGGTCCCCGACGGCGGTTCGCCCACGGTGCTCGCCACCGGCCAGATGACGCCCTCCGGCGTCGCCGTCGACCCGGCGAACCTCTACTTCGCGAGCGAGATCAGCGCGGGCGCCGTGCTCGTCGTCCCGCTCGCCGGGGGTGGGGCGCCCATGCCGTTCGTCGGGGCCCAGCGCTACGCGAACCTCGTCGTCGTCGATCCGGCAAACGTCTACTGGACGGACTACGCGTCGAACGGCTCCGTGATGCAGGTCGCGAAGTAAGCGCTAGGGTCAGCGGGGGTCGCCGTCGCGCGCGGTCATGCGCAGCAGGGCGGCGCCGAGTTCCTCGGACCGATCGCGCCCACCGCGTCAGTGAGCTACGATCGCCCTCGTGCCGAGCACCAGGCCTCCCCCGCCGCGCTCGCGAACCCCCCTCGGACTGCGCATCCCCGAGCTCGATTTCGATCTCGCCAGCGCCGCCCGCCGCGTGATCGAGACGTCGCTCGGCGTGGTCGCGGGCGATCGGGTCCTCATCGTCGTCGACGCCGCGCGCGAGCTCCTCGGCTCGACGCTGGCCGAGATCACGCGCTCGGTGCGGGCCGAGCCCGAGGTGGTCATCCTCGAGACGCTGTGCCGCCGTCCGGCGCGAAACCTCCCCGAGCAGCTGCGGGCCGAGCTCGCGCGCGCGCAGGCGAGCGTGCTGCTCATCGGCTTCGAGGAAGGCGAGTGGCAGATGCGCCTCGAGTACGCCAAGCTCGTGACCGAGCACCGCCTGCGCCACGCGCACATGATCGGCGTCGGGCGCCGCACGATGCTCGCGGGCTTCAGCGTGGATCCCCAGCGCATCCTCGACGCGACGAGGGCGGTGCGCACGCGCATGCGCCCGGACTCGGTGCTGCGCCTGCGCTCGCCGGCGGGGAGCGATCTCGAGGTGAAGCTCGGTCCGCAGTACCGGTGGCAGGAGCGGGTAGGCATCGTCCGCCCCGGGCGGTGGGAGAACCTGCCGAGCGGGGAGCTCTTCACGTGCCCGGCGGACGTCAACGGCGTCTTCGTCGCCGACGCCAGCATGGGCAGCTCCCTCGGGGCGACGGCGGGGTTGCTCGCGCGCTCGCCGGTCAAGATGACGATCAAGTCGGGCGCTTGCCGCTCCGTTCACTGCATCGACCGCGGTCTGGCCGCGGCGGTGGAGAGCTTCCTGCGGACCGAGCGCAACGCAGAGAAGGTCGGCATGGTGGTCCTCGGGACGAACATCGGGATGCACGAGGCGACGGGCGAGGTGGTGAGCGACCAGAACGTGCCGGGGCTGCACCTCGCGTTCGGAGCGACGATGGCGGAGCAGACGGGCGCGAGCTGGGACGCGCCGACGCAGCTGTCGATGGCGGGGATGCAGGCGGACGTGGATCTCGACGGCGCGCCGCTGCTGCGCCAGGGCCGTTACCTGGTGTTGTAGTCGCCCGGGGCGAGATCGTCGGGAATGCGCGTGACGACGACGCCGGCGTGGATGCAGAGCCAGAACGTGAGCAGCGTCGCACCGAGGGCGGCCCACGACTCGACGAGCGCCAGCGTCCCGCCGCCGCCTAGGGCCTCGCTGCCGAAGGTCACGAGCGTGAACGCGACCGCGTTCCCCAGGACCAGCCCCAACCCCACGATCCCGAACCCGAAGGCGACGTGCGCCCTGGCCACCCGCGTGACGCGCAGGATCATCACGAAGAGCAGCGCGCTCCCCGCGATGTCCGCGAACGCCACGACGATCCCGCCATAGCGGGCGAACGCGGCCGAAGCCGAGAACGCCCCGCTGGCGAGGAGCAAGCGCACGCCGCCGCGGACGAGGACTCCCAGTGCGGCGAGCGTCGCGGCCACCTGCGCCGGTACGGTCACGCGTGCCGAGCGGGGCGCGAGGCACAGGAGAAGGAGCGCCACGATGACGCCGAGCCCCAGGACGACGTCGACGACCGTGATGACGTTCATCGCCGTCTCGATGGTCCCGAGGTCGTAGGTGAGCGCGGCCCGGCGCAGCCCCTCACGCTCGGCGAACCCGCTGGTCCACGTCAGCGGCAGGAGGACGGCCAGCGCGAAGAAGCCGCGGCGCGGGGCGCGCGAAGGTCCGGCGGGGGCGGCCATCGGGTAGCTCACGTCACCTGCACCCGTCCCCGGTGATCCGTCCTCCCGCGGGCAGGTCGAGCGGCGCCTTCGCCGAGCTGACCTTTCCCAGGTACGTCGTCAGCGCGTCGACGTCGATCGCGCCCTCGGTCCGTTCCTCGCCGCTCTTGAGGACCGCGAAGCTGTCGCCCCCGCTCGCGAGGAACGACGGCACGGTCACGCGGTACTTCCTCGCGGGCTCCAGCGCCTTGCCGTTCAGGCGAAGCTCCGAGATGACGCCCTTTTCGTGCGCCCGGTCGTACGCGTAGAGGTACGAGAACCCCTTCGAAACCTGCAGGATCCGCGGCTCCTGACGGCTCCCGAACTGGGCCTCCAGCAGGGCCTGGATCTGCGCCCCGCGCAGCCTCATCGTGACGAGGGCGTTGCCGAACGGCTGCACCTCGAACGCGTCGCCGTACGTGATGGCGAAGTCGGGCCGGCCCTCACGCTTCGCGACCAGATCGGCGCGGATCCCGCCGGGGTTCATGAAGGCGAGGTCCGCGTCCGTCGCGGCGCGCATGGCGTCCGCGATCAGGTCGCCGAGCGGCGTCTCGCAGGAGGCGTTCCTCGCCGCGCGCGCGTTGCCGGTCAGCGTCTTCTTCACGTAGCCGACGACGCGCCCGGTGAT
>JBEKGQ010000609.1:0-4726 GCA_050012715.1 Polyangiaceae bacterium | reverse complement strand
AGGCCGAGCGAGCGGGCCGCGCGCGACTGGTTGCCGTCGGCCCGCGCCAGCACCTGCGCGAGGATCTCCTTCTCCAGGTCGTCGAACGTCGTCCCCACCTCGGGCATCTGAAGCACGATCGACCACGGGTTCGGCGCGCCGGCGGCCGGAGCCGACGCCAGCGACGCCGCCGACACCGGCCCGGGCGGGACCTCCGGGGCGGTGCCGAGGCGGACCGTCCCCGAGGGGGCGCTGCCGGGAAGGGGCGCCGGGAGCCCGAGCTCCTCGACGTCGACCTCGTGCCCCGCGTGGTAGATGACGAGCCGCTCCATCAGGTTCGACAGCTCGCGCACGTTGCCGGGCCACGCGTGCTGCTCGAGGGCCCGCCACGCCGAGTCGACGACGCGCGGCTGCGCGCGGTTCATCCGCCGGGCCGCCGCCTCGAGCATCGGCTGCCCGAGGCCGCGCACGTCCTCGGGCCGCACCCGGAGGGGGGGAATGTGGATGGGGGCCACCGCGAGCCGGTAGTAGAGGTCGAGGCGGAAGCTCCCGGCCTGGGCGTCGGCGAGCAGATCGCGGTTCGTCGCGGCGATGATGCGGAGGTCCACCCGCCGGGGATCGCTCCCGCCCACGGGCCAGATCTCGCGCGACTCGAGGGCGCGGAGGAGCATCGCCTGCAGCGACGGCGGCGCCTCGCCGATCTCGTCGAGGAAGAGCGTCCCGCCGTCGGCCAGCTCGAAGAGGCCGCGGCGCGAGGCCTGGGCCCCGGTGAAGGCGCCCTTCACGTGCCCGAAAAGCTCGCTCGTCAGCAGCTCCGGCGGCAGCGCGGCCAGGTTCTGCGCCACGAAGCGGCCGCGCTTGCGCGCGCTTCGCTCGTGGATGGCCGCCGCGACGAGCTCCTTGCCGACCCCCGTCTCGCCGTAGAGGAGCACGTTGGCGTCCGTCCCCGCGACCGCGATGACCTGCTCGAGCACCTTCGCCATCGCCGGCGACGACACCTGCAGCCGCGGCTGCATCGGGGCGAGCGTCCGCTGGACGACCTCGACGTCGTCCTTCAGGCTGCGGTTGGCGGTCCTGAGCTCCTCGACGAGGCGCCGGTTCTCGAGCTCGAGGCGCCGCGTCTCGCCGGCGCGCTGGATCGTGAGGCGCAGCTGTTCGGCGTCCCACGGCTTCTGCACGTAGGCCCAGACGTGGCCGTGGTTCACCGCGTCGGCCAGGTCGGCGTGATCGCTGAAGCCCGTGAGCAGGATGCGCGGGACGTCGCGGTGCTGGTCGTAGGCCCGCGCCAGGAGCTCGGAGCCCTTCATCGGGTCCATGCGCATGTCGCTGACCAGGACGTCGAAGGGCCCGCGCGCGAGGAGCGCCAGGGCGTCGGCTCCGTTCGCGGCCAGGGAGACGTCGAAGTCGCCCTCGAAGACGGCCTGGAAGACCTCGCGAACGTCGTCCTCGTCGTCCACGTAGAGGACCCGCGGGCGCGCGCTCACCGGGGGGATCGCGGGCACGACGGAGGACCGGGTCGTCACCCGGACGAGACTAACAGAGCCTCACGCGGCCCGGGACAGCAGCTCCCCGTGGTAGGCGTGAAAGGCGCTCGCCTCCGGCCACTCCGGAGCCCCGGCGAGGAGCGCGGGCACCTGCGTCGTCTGGCCGCGATCGACCGCGACGATGGCCTGGGCGTAGCGCATCGCCCAGTGGACGAGCGGCGAGGCCTGGGCGGCGCGGGCGAGGATCGACGCATCGCCGTCGACCGACGCGTGGGCGAAGGCCCGCGCCAGGGCGGCGAGCCCCCGGCGCAGCCGGGTGATCCGGCGCCGCGCGAGCGGGCCCCCGACCGGCATCGGGAGCACCTGGAGCACCTCGGCCTTGTGGAGGGCCGCGTCGCGGTCGCCCTCGAACGCGTCGAGGAGCGCCTCGACGAAGAGCCGCTGCTCGAGCGCGGCGTCCCACGCCGGACCCTTGACCGCCCGGTCGAGCGCGCGCCGCGCGGCTTCGACCCAGCCGTAGGACGCGTAGGCCGTCGCCTTCAGCAGCGGGCCCATCGTCTCGTGGTCACTGACCCGCTCGATCGACCCCTCCCAGCTCCCGATGACGCGCTCGACGTCCCCCGAGAGCAGCAGCCGCTTCATGCGCCGCCGGCCGAGCAGCGCCGGCGCGAACAGGAGCGCCGCGAAGCCCAGCAGCGGCACGGCGAACCGCGGATCGCGCGCGATCATCTGCGCCGCCAGGACCGCGCTGAGGGCGGCGACCGCGATGGGCAGGAAGACCAGCGCGCGCGACGGCCGCTGCGGGGTGGGGGACGCCATGAGGGTGCAGCTACAAGGTAAGCCCGCGAAAGCCCGATGCAAGCAAGCGGCGGGCTACTTGTCCTTGTCGTCCTTCCCGTAGCGGCTCGGGTCGCCGATGCCGTGGCGGCGCAGGTAGCCCCGGACGTGCGCCCGCTCCATGGCCGCGCGCCGGCCGATCTCGCTGACGTTGCCGCTGCACTCGGCGTAGAGCGCGGTGAAGTACTCGCGCTCGAAGCGGGCGAGGACCTCGCGCTTCGCGTCCTGGAACGTGCGCCCGCGGGTGGGCGCGCTCTCGGCCGCGCTCGTCGTCAGCGGCGAGAGGTGGGCCGCGAGGTCGAGCGGCCCCTCCTTCGTGAACGCGAGGGCCACCGCGACGACGTTGCGGAGCTCGCGCACGTTGCCCGGCCAGTCGTGGCGCATCAGGCGCTCGAGCGAGTCGGTCGGGATGCGGGCGTAGGAGTCCTTGTCGCCGATGTCCTCGATCATCCGGCGGACGAGGACCGGGATGTCCTCGAGACGCTGGCGCAGCGAGGGGAGCTCGACCTTGAGCTGCGCGACGCGGAAGTAGAGGTCGCTGCGGAACGTGCCCGCGTTGACCTCGCGCACGAGGTCGCGGCGCGTGGCGGCGATGACGCGGACGTTGACCGGGCGGTACGAGTTGGACCCGACCGACTTGACGCGCTGCTCGGCGAGGGCGCGAAGGAGCTTCGGCTGCACGTCGACCGGGAGCTCGCCGAGCTCGTCGAGGAAGATGGTGCCCCCGTCGGCCTCGACGAACGGCGAGATGCGCTTGTCGACCGCGCCGGTGAACGACCCGCGCTCGTGGCCGAAGAGGGCGCTCTCGGCGAGCGACGCCGGGATCGAGCCGCAGTCGACGACGACGAACGGCTTGCTGGCGCGGGCGCTCGCCTCGTGGATGGCCTGCGCGACGAGCTCCTTGCCGGTCCCCGTCTCGCCGGTGACCAGCACCGTGAGGTCGGTCGGGGCCGCCTTCTTGAGGCGCTCGAACACCGTGCGCATCCCGGCGCTCGCCCCGACGAGGGGGCCGAAGCCGCCGGCGTCGGGGACCTCGACCTCGCTCGGGACCGAGGGGCCGAACTCCACCATGGCGTCGCCGAGGGCGACGTAGGCGTGCTTCGTGAGGAACACCTCGCCGACGCGGGTGTCGCCGATGAACGTGCCGTTGCGCGAGCCGAGGTCGCGCACGCGCACGCCGCGCTCGGTGGCGACGAGCTCCATGTGCACCGCGCTCACCTTGCGGTCGTCGAGGACCAGGTCGCAGGCCTCGTTCCGGCCGACGACGACGGTCTCGGGGCCGATGTCGAGCTCCTTCTTGGAGCCCGAGCCCTTGGTGACCGTGAGCTTACCGCCGCGGACCTCGATCCGGGCCCGCGTGGCGATGGTCGAATCCACGTCAGAACTACTACCACGCCCCGGGCGACGGCCGGAAGAACGTGCAACGGCCCCGGGCCCTCAGGGGGCGCAGCGGGAGTCGTTGGCGGCGCCGTACCAGATCTGGGTGAGGCCCTCGATCATCGCGTGGTTGGCGCTCGCGAGGTAATTCGTCGCCCCCGGCTCCTGGCCCTGCTCGATGGGCTCGGCGCCCGGGGAGTAGGCCTCCGCGTAGTGGAAGTCCTTCGAGCCGGCCCGCAGGTAGGCCTGCTGGAGGAGGTCGCCGTTCGCGTCGGTCACGATGGTGAAGAGGCTCGTGCTGGCCAGCTGGATGGTGCCCTGCGGCACCCCTCCGAGCGCGGAGCGGATCTCGCCGAGCTGGTAGGACAGGGGCGCGCCGCTCGAGACGGCCACCCGGTGCATCCCCCCGAGGTAGACCGCGTTGCCGATGACCGTCTTGTTCGTGAGGAGCTGCCCGGTGGAAAGGATGATCCCCTCCATGAGGGCCCCCACCGGCTGCACCGCCGGGGCGGGCGGGGGCATCGTGGTCCCGTCGAAGAGACCGACGTTCGACATCGAGGTGGCCAGCGCGTTCGCGGCGACGTCGTAGGCCGCGATGTTCGACGCCATGCCGTCCGGCCCGGAGTCGCCGGTCGCGTCCATCTCGTACGTGTCGAGGAGGTCCTGCGCGCGCGCCAGGCCGAGGATGACCCACGCCTGCGTCTCGGTCAGCATCGAGTCGTTCGTCGGCGTGCCCACGCCGACGGCGTCGTGGCCCGGATCGCCGCTCGTCGTGAGGCTCTGGTAGAAGAGGCCCGACCCCGGATCGCGCCCTCGCGCGAGCACGTAGGCCAGCACCTGCTGCGCGGCCGTCGCCCACGCCGACGTCACCGGCCCCGCGTCGGCCCCCTCGGCCTCCAGCACCGCCATGTCGAGCAGCGCCGCCGCCGCCATGACCGTCTGCGCCGGCGAGTAGGTCACCGACCCGTCGCCGTTCGCCACGCCGATGACCATCCCGCCGGACGAGCCCGCGTCGCCCCCCGCCGCCGCGACGGGGTGGACCTGGGCGT
>JBEKGQ010000608.1:0-4737 GCA_050012715.1 Polyangiaceae bacterium | reverse complement strand
ATCGAGCTCGAGCCCGCCAACGTGGCGGCGCAGGTGCCGTACGCAAAGGCGCTCGTCGCGTTCGGGAAGGACGAGCTGGCGGTCGAGGCGCTGCGCGCGGCGCTCAAGGGGCTGCCGGTGACGCCGCTCCTCCTCGTCGAGCTCGCGAAGCCGCTGCTGCGCCTCGGCAAGACCCAGGACGCGCTCGAGGCCTGCGAGCGCGCGCAGGAGAAGCACCTGAACCGAGCGGCCAAGGAGAAGCTCGCCCCCGAGGTGGTGGCGGACGAAAAGGCCGAGGTCTTGCTCTGGCTGGGGCGTGCGCTCTTTGCCAGCGGAAAGAAGGACGCCGGGCTCACCCAGGTCAAGGAGAGCGTGAACATCCGGCCGAACGCGGCGGAGGGGCAGCGGGCCCTGGGCGAGATCAGCGAGGCGATGGGCAAGACCGAAGCAGCCATCAAGGCCTACCGGCTCGCCGTCGAGCTCGACCCCGAGTACGCCGAGGGGAACGTCGCCCTCGGGCGACTCTACGAGGCCACCGACCGACCGAAGGAGGCCGTCGAGGCGCTGCGGGGGGCGGTCGCGAAGTTCCCGAGACGCGCTGCGCTGCAGGCGAGCCTCGGCGCGGCGCTCCTCCGCGTCGGCCAGGCCGAAGCGGCCCTCGCGCCGCTGCGCCAGGCGGTGGACCTCGATCCGGACGATCCGGACTTCGGAATGCTCCTCGGGATGGCCCTCACGCGGACCGGAAAGGCCGAGGAGGGGCGCGACGCGATCCGCGCCGCCGTGCGCATGAAGCCCGACAGCGCGAAGGCCCACAAGGCGCTCGGCGACGCCGAGGCCGCGCTCGGCAGGAACGACGAGGCGCTCGACGCGTACAAGAAGTCCCTCTCGCTCGACGCGGCGGCGGCCGAGACCCACACCGCGCTCGGCAAGCTCTACGAGAAGACGTCGCAGGACCCGCTCGCGGCAGAGGCGTACGAGAAGTCCGTCAAGCTTCGCGAGGACGACTCCGCGACGCACAACGCGCTCGGCGGCGTGTACCAGCGCCTCGGCCGGCACGACGACGCGGCGCGGGAGCTCGCGCGCGCCTCGGAGCTCAAGGGAAGCGATCCGGACACGCTGTTCGAGCTGGGGGTCGCCCACGGCCGCGGCAAGCGCTGGGGGCAGGCCCGCGACGCGCTGGAGAAAGCGGCGAAGCTCCGCGACGATCACGCCGAGACGTGGAAGCTCCTGGCGCAGGCATACCGGGAGACCGTGGCCGCGCCGCAGGCCGTGACCGCGTACGAGAAGGCGCTGACGCTCGCGCCGAGCTGGACGGAGGGCAAGCGCGAGGTCGCCCCGCTGTACGCGGCGCTCGGTCGCGACGAGGACGCGGTGCGGGCGTTCGCCGCGCTCGATGAGAAGGACCGGGAGGCCTACGCGGCCGCCCTCGGGCCGGTGTACCGCCGGCGGGGCATGCACGACGAGGCGGCGCTGGCTTACGAGCGCGCGACGCGGCTGCCGTCGGCGGACGCGGCGACGTGGGAGGGCCTCGGGCTCTCGCAGGCGAAGCGCAAGAAGAACGACGAGGCGCGCGTCGCGCTGAAGCAGGCGGTGGCGCTCGACGACAAGCGGCTCGAGTCGTGGAAGGCGCTGGCCGAGGTGGCGGGCAAGCTCGGCGAGCACGAGGAGGCCGTCGCGGCGTACGAGAAGACGCTCGCCCTCGACCCGACGTTCGTCGAGGCGCACGTGGCGCTCGGGCGGCTCTACTCGCTTCTCGGCCGGGACGCCGACGCGGCTCGTGCCTTCGGGGCTGCCGCCGCCGCGCAGCGCGGGGACTTCGCCATTCACGTGAGCCTCGGAGGAGCGCTCGAGCGCCTCGAGAAGTGGACGGAGGCGGCCGATGCGTTCGAGGCGGCCTCGCGCCTCAAGACGGACCACCCCGAACCGCTCTTCAAGCTCGGCGCAGCGGCGCTTCGCCTCGGCGACGCCGCGCGGGCCAAGAAGGCGCTCGCCGCGAGCGTCGCCATCCGCCCCGACCACGCCGAGGCGCAGAAGCTCCTCGGCGACGCGTGCATCGAGCTGGGCGACACCGTGGGGGCCGTCGCGGCCTACGGCAAGGCGCTCGAGATCGACCCGGACTTCGTCGAAGTGTGGGCCTCGCGCGCGAAGATGCTCGTGGGTCTCAAGCGCGAAGAAGAGGCGGCCGACGCCTACCGCAAGGCGCTGCCGACGCTCGAGAAGGCCGCGCGCGAGGCCTCGGACCGCGCCGACGTGCACGCCGACCTGGGCCTCGCGTACGTCATCCTCGGGCGCTACGCCGACGGCGTCGACGAGCTCGAGCACGCGCGCGGGATCGAGCCTTCGAACGGCGCGGTCATCGCGCCGCTGGCCAGGGCCTACGAGAGGCTCGAGCGCAACGTCGAGGCGGTGGGCGTGCTCAAGAAGCAGCTCGAGCGCGACCCGAAGGACGACAATGCGGCCCGGCGTCTCGCAGCGCTCCAGCAGAAGCTCGGCAAGGGGGATGACGCCATCCAGTCGCTGCGCAAGGCCGTCGCCGCCGCGCCGAAGGACGGCGAGGTCCGGCTCGAGCTCGCCCTGCTCCTCCTGGGGAAGGGGGACGACGCGGGGGCGCGGGTTCTCCTCTCCGAGGCGGTCGCGCTCATGCCGGGCAACGCGCAGGCGCACCTGCAGCTGGCCGAGCTGCTCGAGAAGGCGGGGGACTCCGCGGGGGCGCTCTCGTCGTACGGACACGCGGCGCGCATCGACCCGTCGCTGGCCGGCGCGGTGGCCGGGCAAGGGCGCGCGCAGATCGCCGTGGGCAAGCCCCACGAAGCCATCCAGTCCTTCAAGCAGCTCACCCGGCTCCGTCCGGACGACGCCTCCACGTACGCGCACCTCGGCGAGGCGTACCTCGCCGCCGGGCGCGACGGCGATGCCGCAAACGCCCTGCGCGACGCGCTCGTGAAAGACCCGAAGCTCCCCCGGACGGGGCGCATGCTGGGCGACGCGTACATCCGCCTCGAGAAATGGGGCGACGCCATCAAGGCATACGGCCAGGCGCTCCGCGCCGACCCCGACGACGGCCCCGCGCTGGAAGCCCTCGTCGAGCTGTGCGGCTCG
Organism: Polyangiaceae bacterium; assembly: GCA_050012715.1. GTDB lineage: Bacteria > Myxococcota_A > Polyangia > Polyangiales > Polyangiaceae > Palsa-1150. Next base: position 1,659 of record JBEKGQ010000608.1, on the reverse strand, counting down.
AAGGACCTGCCGGAGAAGCTGCTCGAAGCACTCCAGGAGGCAGTGGCCGTGCATCCGACGAGCTCGCGGCTCCTCCGGCGGCTCGGGTTCGCCTACGCCGTGCTCGATCGCATCCCCGATGCCCTCGACGTCCTCGAGAAGGCGACGCGGCTGGATCCGTCGCTGGGCGACGCGCTGCGGCTCCTCGGGACGCTGTACCGTCGCGCCGAGCGGTACGAGGAGGCGGCTCGCGCCTTCGAGGCCGCGTTCAAGAAGATCGACGCGCAGGCCGACGACTGGCTCGAGGTCGCCCGATGCCACGCCGCCCTCAGCCACTGGCAGCCCGCGGTCGACGCGGCCTCGAAGGGACTGGCCATCGATCGCAACCACGTCGGATCCTACGTGTTCCTCGGGGAGCTGCTCAGCAACCTCGGTCAGCTCGCAGACGCCGTTCCCCAGCTCGAGGTGGCGGTGCGCCTCGCACCGGAGAACGTACCCGCGCTCTTCGCCCTCGGGCACGCGTACTCGGGGCTCGAGCGTCACCGGGAGGCCATCGGCGCGCTGCGCGAGGTCGTGCGTCTCAGCCCGGACGACGCCGACGCCTGGCAGGAGCTCGGCAAGGTCCACGACGCGCTGAAGGAGCACGACAAGGCGGCCGAGGCCTACAAGGAGCTCGTGCGGATCAAGCCGAAGGCGGCGGACTCGTACTTCTCGCTCGGCGTCGCGTACCAGAAGGCCAAGCGCTTCGACGAGAGCGCCGCCGCGCTCCAGCGTGCGCTCCGCCTGCAGCCGGACCTCGCGTCCGCGGACTACTTCCTCGGCGTATCGCTCCTGCAGCTCGGACGGAACGACGACGCGGTGGCGGCCTTCGAGGGCGCGGTGGCCAAGCAGCCGGAGGACGCGGCCCTGCGCGCCGCGCTAGCTTTCGGCTACCAGAAGATCGGCCGCGACGAGGCCGCCGCCGACGCATACTCCAAGGCCGCGCAGCTCGGGCTGGAGGACGTCAACGTCCACCTGAACCGCGCCAAGCTCTACGAGAAGGTGAAGAAGCTCGACAAGGCGGCGGACGCCTGGATCGCCGTCTCGCGGATGGAGCCTGACCGCCTCGAGCCGCACCGCAAGGCGGCCGCCGCGCTCCTCGAGCTCGGCCGGCACAAGGAGGCGATCGAGCCGTACCAGCAGGCCATCCTCCTCGCCCCCGACGAGCCGTCGCTCCGGTACGAGCTCGGCGTCTGCTACGCGAACCTCGGGCAGAAGGCAGCGGCCATGGCGCAATGCGAGGCGCTGAAGAAGCTCGACAAGACGCGCGCCGAGGAGCTCCTCTTCATCCTGGAGGAGTGATCCCCTGACCACCTGGGACGCCTGCGCACGCAAGATGGACGAGTGCGAGAAGCTCCGTACGAAGGTGCTCGCGCTCGAGGATCGCTTTCGCCGGCGCGCCGAGCGCGCCAGGGACGAGCGCGACATCGGGACCATGGTGCGGATGCGCGACGCGGCGCGAGAGGCCAACGAGAAGAAGGCCGAGATCGCGGCCCTGGCGCGCGATCTGGCGGCCGATCTGGCGCGCGCGGAGGCCGAGCCCACCGAGGAGTCGATGAGCGCTCTCATGGCGCGCCTCGACGCGACGATGGGGGCGTCGAACAAGCTCGCGGCGACCTACGCGGCGTTCGTCGAGTGGGA
>JBEKGQ010000607.1:0-4746 GCA_050012715.1 Polyangiaceae bacterium | reverse complement strand
GCTCGGGGACGTGGCGGTCCTGGCGGGCTTTGGGGACCAGACCGCCTTCACGAAGACCTTTCGCCACCGGCTGGGTATGCCCCCGGGGGCGTGGAGACGCGAGTTCGCCAAGCCCGCGCGGGAGGCGGTAGTCGAAATCGACCAAGATCCGCACGGATCGCCAAGACGCCGCCGACCAACTTGATTACTCGGGTCACATGAGCGAGACCACGACCGTCAGCGTAGAGCGCCGAGGACATGTCTTGCTCATCGGCATCAACCGACCAGAAGCCCAGAATCGAATCGATCCCGGTACGTTCCTCGGGCTGGGAAAGGCGTACTTTGCCTTCGAGCAGGATGAGGGGCTACGCGTCGCTGTTCTGTTCGGGCACGGCCCGCACTTTTCCTGCGGCCTCGACGCTACGGCGTTCGCCCCTCTCATGCTTTCCGGGCGATTTAGCCTCGATGCGCCCGGGACGATAAATCCGCTCCAGACGAGCCGCCCGCGGCTCACGAAGCCTCTCATCGCGGTGGCCCATGGAAACACTTTCTACATGGGACACGAGCTCTTCCTCGCTGCCGATGTCCGTGTTGCGGCCGCGAACGCGGTCTTCAGTCAAGGTGAGGCCGCCTTCGCACTCTACGCTGGTGGCGGCGGCACCGTCCGGTTCGTCAGAGAGGCGGGGTGGGCCAAGGCGATGCGCTATATGCTCACGGCGGACAGCTGGAACGTAGAAGAGTCTCAGCAGATGTCCCTCGTCTCTGACGTGGCATCGACACCCGAGACAGCGCTGCAGCGCGCCCTGGAGCTCGCGAACAAGATCGCCGCCGTGCCCTCTCGGTCGGCGAGGGCGACACTTGCATCCGCACACGAGGCCGTCGATGACGGCGAGGAGAAGGCGTTCGCCGCGACGGTCCCGAGGTTCATCGACCTTCTGAGGAGCGAGGACTTCCAGGAGCGAGTCCGCGCGACGAGAGAGGGGCGCCCACCCGCCTATCGGTGAGTTAGTCCCACGCTCCAGGCATGGGGGCTGCAGCGACGGTCATTCACGGGAACCGACCCGTGCTTGCGCGCCCCCGCCATGCCCCCCACCAGCTTGCGCCGCCAAGTGGCCATCGTCCGGTCGATCCTCGATGAAATGGAGCGCTGGCTCGCCCCCAACATGAGCGGGGCCTCGGTCCGCGTACAGCTCCTGGAGGAATTGTCCCGGCTCGATGGAGCGGTCCGGGCATGGGTCGATCCTGGTCAGCAGCTTGAACCCCCTCCGTGCGGACGGGATGCCGCCGAATAGGACCCGCCGTGTCGCCGGATTGACGCGTTCGGGACCTATGTCAACAGGTCGACACTCTCGCTCGCGTCCTGACGCACGCGTCAACCATGGGGACTCCAAGCGCGCGGGACGGCGATTTTCGGTGCGGGGTCGGTGCGACGCCGTGGTGCGATTCGTGCTCCCAGCCCGGCGAAGAAAGGGGTGCACCATCATGAGGCATGCAAGTTCGACGACGCCGGAGAAGCTCCGAGAGCGACGGGTGGCTCCGCTCACGACTCCGAGCGATCTGGATGCCAAGTCCGCCAAGGAGGTCGGCGGGGCGATGAACGGCATCCTCGCCGATGTCTTCGCCCTTTACATGAAGACTAAGAACTTCCACTGGCACATGACCGGGCCCCACTTCCGCGACTACCATCTACTGCTCGACGAGCAAGCGGACCAGGTCTACGCGATGACCGATGCGATCGCCGAGCGCGTCCGCAAGATCGGGGCGCCGACGCTCAAGTCCATTGGCCAGATCGCCAAGACCCAGCGCATCCTCGACAACGAGGCGGACTACGTCGAGCCCTCCGACATGCTCGCAGAATTGCGCGAGGACAACGCGTCTCTCACCGCGAGTCTGCGCGAGGCGCACGAGATCTGCGAGAAGCACCGTGACATCGCCACGGCCAGCTTGGTGGAGGTGTGGATCGACGAGACAGAACGCCGTGCTTGGTTCCTCTTTGCGAGCATCGCCAGGCCCGATTCGGGCGGGCGCTAGCTCGCTGGCGCCCGTACTTCTGCAGACCATGTGCCTGCGATGGAGGCTTTGCCATGAAGTGCATGAACTGCGGTCTCGCGAAGAGCGCTCACATATTGGTGCCGGGAGAGTCTGGCGCGAGAAGGGTCTGGGCGTGCCCGAACGGATCTGGTTCGAGGTTTCCCGCCACGATCGACGTGCAGATCGAGCTTCAATACCAGGCCGGCGAGGACTACCCCTGGATAGCGAAATGGGTCCACCCGGTCGGCGGTCCGGGTGAAGTGGTCTCCGGCCTGCCCGCCGACGCCCTGGTGCTCGCGGGACGCGCGATAGAGAGGGTGCTCGAGGAGAAACCACTCGACGAGCAAGCCATCGATATGGCCATTAATGAGACATTCTAGCGGCGCGCGCCGACCAGTGCGATGCGCGCCCGACGACCGCGCGGGTATAGGCCATGCACTGGAACGTCGTGCGCTGAAACGCCAACGCGGAGCAGTCCATGTCCACGACTTTCCCGTCACTGCCTGCGCGCGTCCTGCGGGCCCACGCGATCAAGAACTGCCTGTCCGTCGTCAAGGCAATCAACAAGCTCGTCGAACCAGAGCTTTGCGAAGCTTCGCGCCGGCGGATGGAACGCTCGCATGAGGCGCTCAAAAGGATGCTAGTCCTGCTCGACCAAGACCTCGTCGTGGAGGGCGGCGAGTCGACGGAGCTCGCGTTCGTGTCGGCAGATGAGGTCATTCGATCAGCCCTCGCCCGTGTTGAGGATGTCGCTGAAGCCGCAGCCGTGGAGCTATTCGTCCTGGCCGGCCCGGGGGGAGTGGTAGGCGACGCTGCGGCTCTCGCCGAGGCGCTGAGCAACGTCGTCCTCAACGCGATTCAGGCTACGTCGTCTGGAGGGGCAGTGTTCCTCTCTACGTACGAGCGGCCCGATAGCTCGCAGCTCTGGATGGTGCAGGACACAGGACGCGGCATGTCCGAGGAGATTCTGGCGCAGCTTGGCACGCCTGGTTTCTCGCGTCGACGGGGCGGGTCCGGGCTGGGGGTCGCCGGCACCCGGGAGATAGTCAGGCGACACGGCGGGCAAACACGCGTCGAATCGCAGGCTGGATCAGGAACCGTTGTCTCGATCTGGCTACCCTCGGAGCCACCTCGCGGGGCGCGCTAGCCCCGCAGCGGATGCCTTCGATTCACGATGTGGATCGCCTGCCCCAAGGCATTCATGGCCGCCTCCATCATCCCCTCGCCCAAGGTCGGATGAGGGTGCACGGTCGCCCCGATGTCCTCCGCGTAGGCATGCATCTCGAGTGCGAGAGTGGCCTCGCTGACAAGATCTGCTGCCTCGGGCCCGACGAGTTGAACACCCAAGACCTCGTGGGTCGCCGTGGCGGCGATGACCTTCACGAACCCATCGGTCTCGTTCAACGCCATCGCGCGACCAAGCACCGAGAAGGGGAACTTGCCGACGATGACGTCGACCTCCCTCGTCCTCGCCTCGACCTCACTCAAGCCTACGGTAGCGATCTCGGGGTCGGTGAATATCGCGGCGGGGACCGCCACCCAGTCTTTTGCTGCCTTGTGCCCGGCGATCACCTCGGCAACGACCTCTCCCTCCTTCATCGCCTTGTGGGCCAACATTGGCGCGCTCGAGCAGTCGCCGATGGCGTAGACGCCAGGAACGTTCGTCTCTCCTCTCGCGTCGCTGCCCACGAAGCCACCATCCACGTGCACACCGAGCTCCTCGAGTCCGAGACCGGATCCGTTGGGGCGCATTCCGACGGCGACGATCACGACATCCGCCGACAGCCTTTCCTCCCTACCTTCGAAGGCGACACGCACCGCGAGAGCACTGTCCTCGCCTCGCTCGTAGCCGAGCGCGGTCGCGCTCTTGAGAATTCGTGCGCCCCGCTTTCCGTACCTGCGCTCGACGACGGCAACGACGTCGGGGTCCACCCCGGACAGCAGGTGCGGAAGGGCCTCGACGACCGCGAGCTCGCTCCCGAGGCGTTGATACGCGCCGCCGAGCTCCATGCCGATGACGCCGCCGCCGATGACGACGAGTCGCCGCGGAACCTCTCGAAGACTCACGGCCTGCTTCGCGCCGATGATGCGCACACCATCGCAGCTGAAGTGCGGGATCTCGACCGTCGTTGCTCCGGTCGCGATGACAACCGCCTTCGTCGCCTCGATGGTCTCCGTAGTCCCGTCTCGCCTCGAAATGCGTACCGCTCTGGGTCCAATTACGCGCGCTTCGCCGTAGGTGAGGTCGACCCTGTTGCTCTCGAACAGAAGGCGCACCCCTCCCGTCAAACGACGCACGATCCCCTCCTTCCAGTCCTGGAGCTCGTTGGCGTCGACTCGGACGTTCTCGCCCTTCAGGCCGCATCCGCCTGCCTTCAGCTTCGCGTACGCATGACTCGTCTCGATGATCGCCTTGCTCGGGACGCACCCCCAGTTGAGGCATACGCCTCCGACCTCCTCCTTCTCGATGCACAGAACCCTCTGCTGGAGCTGTCCGAGGCGGATCGAGCACACGTAGCCGGCGGGCCCGCCGCCGATGACCACTGCGTCGTAGGTTCTGTTGCTCACGTCCGGACGCCCCGCACCATGCGTGCCAGCGCGCGGGACTTGCGGCGCGGCATGCGGACTGCAGCGGATTGCGCACTCGCGGGTGGCAGCGCGGCGGCGGGATGTGCCGCCCACGTGTCGGCTAACGCACCACGCCTAGGAGACGATCATGCAATCGAAAACCACGCT
>JBEKGQ010000606.1:0-4751 GCA_050012715.1 Polyangiaceae bacterium | reverse complement strand
CTCGTCGAGCGCCGCGCGGAAGAACCCCATGCCGTCGTGGAGCGGCCCGGGCAGCCGGTCGACCGAGCCCCACACGTAGAAGGTGCCCTCCGGGGCCCGGTCGACGCGCACGCCGAGCCGCTCGAGCTGCGAGAGGAGGTAGTCGCGCTTGGCGCGGAAGGTCGTCTGGATGGCGCGCGTCTCCGCGACGACGTGGTCCTCCGCGAGGAGCGGCACGGCGGCGCGCTGCAGCGGCTTGCTCCCGCCGCCGTCGAGGAAGGAGCCCGCGCTCGACAGCGCCTCCACGACGTCCTTCGGCGCGAGGGCCCAGGTGACGCGCCAGCCGGGGTAGCGCCAGTTCTTCGTGAAGCCGTCGAAGACGACGATGGGATCGCGCTCGACGTCCTCCACGTAGCGCGCCGCGCTCTCCACCGGCAGATGCCCCGGGGCGGACCGGTAGATGTAGTGCGAGTAGAACTCGTCGAGGAGGAGCGTGCAGTCGAGCTCCCGCGCGGTCGCCACCCACCGCGCGAGCTCCTCGCCTTCCACGAGCTTGCCGGTCGGGTTGCACGGGTTGCTCATCAGGATGGCCGAGAAGCCGCGCCCGAGGATCTCGCGGCGCAGGTCGTCGGCTCCGAAGGCGTAGCCGCGCTCGCCCTCGAGCAGGATGGGGATGGCGGTGAAGGCCTTGAAGATGTCGAGCAGCTCCTCGTACGCGGTGTAGTCGGGCAAGAAGTGCCCGAGGTTCACGTGACCGAGGCTCGCCGCCGCGCGCGTGAGGGCGGCGCGCCCGCCGCCCGAGACGCACACGTTCTCCGCCGAGTACTGCGAGCGCATGCCGCGTCGATAGAGCCCGTTGTAGAGCGCGGCGATCGCCTCGCGCAGCTCCCACAGCCCCGCGACGGGCGCGTAGTCCTGGTCGTCGAGGGCGACCTCCACGTGCTTCACCCGCGCCGGCGCGCCCGGAATGTCGCCCGTCTCCGGCTGCCCCTGCCCGAGGTTGCACCACTCCGCATCGCCCGGCGAGAACCCGAGCTTCTGCGCCTCGGTGGTGACGTAGATGACGCCGGTGCGCGGAACGGGACGGAAAGCGCTGTGCTCGTGGGGCATCGTGGGCGCGGGAGCCTAGTACGAGCCGCCTTCGGATGCCGCGAAGGTCGCGTCGTGCTTGCGCTCGAACGGGGCGAGCAGGCGCGTGGGGGACGGGAAGCGCCAGGCGGCGAGGGTGGTGCCGATCGCCACGAGGGCGAGCGCGGTTGTCTGCGGGCCGCCCATCGCGCGCACGCAGAGGCCCACGAGCGACACCGTCTCGGAGAGCGCCATCGAGACGATGAACGGCTGGAACGCGATCGCGAACGCCCGGCGCGCCGCCGCCTGCGGCTGCGCGAACCGTCCCCCCGACGAGGCCCCCGTCGGCCCCGGCTCGCCCGGAAACACCTCGACCCGTACCCCGCTCAGGGACTTCGCGTGCAGGATGCGCGGCACGACGAAGCTCGCGACCGCTCCGCCGAGGGCGCTCACGTAGAGGATGACGAGCAGCTGTCCCTCCGGCGTCCCCTGCTTGGGCCAGTGGTTCAGCAGGATCATCACCCCGAGCAGCACGTTGGACAGCGTGAGCGCCGCCCACAGGACGCGGATGACCTTCATCGGCTGCGCCAGGAACCTTTGGGCCGGCATGCCTCTCCCATGGTACCCGAGGGCGGACCCCATGATGCGCGCCGACGTCGTCGTCCTCGGAGGAGGCATCGTGGGCCTCGCGACGTCGCTCGCGGTGCTCGCGCGGAGGCCCGGCGCGTCGCTCGTGGTGCTCGAGAAGGAGGCGGCGCTGGCCGCGCACCAGACGGGGCACAACAGCGGCGTCATTCACGCCGGCCTCTATTACAAGCCGGGATCGCTGAAGGCCACGATGTGCGCCCGGGGGCGCGGGATGCTCGAGCGGTTCTGCGCCGAGCACGGCGTCGCCTTCGAGCGATGCGGCAAGGTGGTCGTCGCGACGAGCGCGGAGGAGGTGCCGCGCCTCGACGAGCTCGAGCGACGCGGGCGGGCCAATGGCCTCGCCGGGATGCGCCGGGTCGGACCCGAGGCCCTTCGCGAGCACGAGCCGCACGCGACGGGCGTGGCGGGTCTCTTCGTGCCGGAGACGGGCATCGTGGACTACGCCGAGGTCGCGCGCGCCTACGCGGCCGAGGTGAAGCGCCGCGGCGGCGAGGTGCGCACCGGCGCGCGCGCGACGGGGATCTGGCGGCGCGGCGAGCGGGTCGTCGTGGCCACGACCGCGGGCGACGTGGAGGGGCGGGTGCTCGTCGCTTGCGCGGGGCTCGAGAGCGATCGCGTCGCGCGCATGGCGGGGCTCGAGGTGGACGTCGCCATCGTGCCGTTCCGGGGCGAGTACTGGATGCTCGCGCCGGAGCGGGCCCACCTCGTGAAGAGCCTCGTCTACCCGGTGCCCGATCCGTCGTTCCCGTTCCTCGGCGTGCACTTCACGCGGCGCATCCACGGCGGCGTCGAGGCCGGCCCGAACGCCGTGCTCGCGCTCGCGCGGGAGGGCTATCACCGCGCGAGCTTCGACGTGCGCGACGCGGCGGGGGTCGCGAGCTGGCCGGGCTTCTGGCGGATGGCGCGCACGCACTGGCGCGCCGGGATGGCCGAGCAGCTTCGCTCGCTGAGCCGCGCGGCGTTCGCGCGGGCCTGCGCGGCGCTCGTGCCGGAGATCACCGCCGACGACCTCGCCCCCGGCGGGGCCGGCGTGCGCGCGCAGGCGGTGCGGCGCGACGGCGCGCTCGTCGACGACTTCGCCCTCGCGGAGGGCGAGCGCATGGTCCACGTGCTCAACGCGCCTTCTCCGGCGGCGACCGCGTCGCTGGCCATCGGCGAGGAGATCGCCCGGCGCGCCGTCGGTTGGATATGATCGCGCGGATGAAGCTCCCGACCCTCGTCCTCGCCGCGCTCGCCGTCGCCGTCGCCGTTCCCACCGTGGGCTGCAAGAGGCTGGCCGAGAAGGCGGCCGAGAAGGCCGAGGAGAAGGCGCTCGAGAAGAGCACCGGGGGCCAGGTCAGCATCAACGACAAGAAGGGCACGCTCACGATCGTCACCGATGCCGGCGAGATGATGTTCGGCGCCAACTCGAAGGTCCCGGCGGACTTCCCGTCCGCCGTCCCCATCTACCCCGGCGCCACCCCCGTCATCTCGGCCAAGCAGGCGGACGCGAAAGGCAAGCCCACCTGGACGCTGAGCCTCGAGACGCCGGACCCGACCGCGAAGATCACCGACTTCTACAAGGACAAGCTCAGCTCGTTCAAGCTGGAGAGCACCGCGGACAACATCGGCGCGTCGGCGATGCGCGTCTACTCGAGCCCGCAGTACCAGGTCGTCATGATGATCGGCGCCTCGGGCCCGAAGACGAGCATCTCGCTGACCGTGACGCAGAAGTAGGCCGCGCTCACGGAGAGGCGAGCCGGCGCGGACCGATGGCTTCAGCGGTACGTCTTGACGAAGAAGTACGCCGTCATCGACCAGGCGATGCCCATGACGACGTAGCGCACGTACTTCGGGCTCACGCGCCGCGCGATGGCGGCTCCGGCGTAGCCGCCGGTGATGCCGCCCGCGATCATCACGACGCCGGGCGCCCACACGATCGCGCCGGCGAGGATGAAGGCGACGACGGCGACGCCGTTGATGAGGGCGCCGAGGATGTTCTTCAGCGCGTTCATCCGGTGGATGTGCGTCATCCCGAGCAGCGTCAGGACGGCGAGCATCATGATGCCCATGCCGCCGCCGAAGTAGCCGCCGTACACGCTGATGGCGAGCTGCACGACCGCCGCCACGCCGAGGGGGGCGCGCGCTCCCTTGGTGAGCCGGCGCGAGACCGCGCCGCCGAACGTGAAGAGCACGGTGGCGAAGAGCAGGAGCCACGGGATGAGCAGGACGAACGTGCTCTCGGGCGTATGGAGGAGGAGCAGCGAGCCGGCGAGGCCGCCGACGAAGGCGGCGATGGCGAGCGGCAGGAGCTCTCGCTTCACGTCGCCGAGCTCGCGCCGGTAGGCGAGGATGCTCGCGAGGCTGCCCGGCCAGAGGGCGATCGTGTTCGTGGCGTTCGCCGGGACCGGCGCCACGCCCGCGAAGAGCAGCGCCGGGAACGAGACGAAGCTGCCGCCGCCGGCGACCGAGTTGATGGCGCCCCCCGCGACGGCCGCGAAGAAGAGCAGCACCCCCGTGGCCGGCGTCAGCGTCACGGGGCCGCTCCTAGCTGCGCGTGAAGAGGAGGAGCTTGTAGTCGGAGAGGGGCGCGAGCCACGGCGCGGCGTCGAGGAGGTGCTCGCCGGCGTGGAAGACGGGCGCGACCATGGGGCGGGGGAAGTCGAGCGACGCGAAGACGAGGCGCACCGGGACGAAGCCCATGCGGTCGCCGAGGGTGAGCGAGAGCCCGGCGCGGTTGGCGCAGGCGATCCACTCGTCGAGCCCGAGGTCGAGCACGCGGCGGAGGAGCGGCGAGCGGTGGATGGGCTCGAGGACGAGCACGCGGCCGCCCTTGCGGACGAGGCGGGCCACGTTGTGCATCGCCTTCTCGAGCGACGCGTAGTCGCGGCAGGCGACCGAGAAGCACCCGAGGACGATGGCGTCGTCGAACGCGCCGAGGCCGAGCTTGTCCATCCCCGCCACGACGTCGCCCTGCTCGAACCGCACGAGGCCCGAGGAGACGAGCGCGCTCGACTCGTGGCGTGCGGCCTCGACCGTCGCCGGCGAGAAGTCGATGCCGACGACCTGGCGGGCCG
>JBEKGQ010000605.1:0-4753 GCA_050012715.1 Polyangiaceae bacterium | reverse complement strand
CGGCATCGAGATGGAGCGCGACGGCGTGCGCCCAGGAGAGCTCGGCGACGCGGCGGTGTTCTCGTTCTACGCGACGAAGAACCTGACGAGCGGCGACGGCGGCGCGGTGGCGACCAGGGACCCGCGCATGGCAGACCGCCTGCGGCGTCTGCGTAACCACGGCGTGTCGAAGGCGGCGACGGAGCGGCACGGCGCGCTCTACCAGCACTGGGACCTCGTGGAGCTCGGCTACAAGGCGAACCTCACCGATCTCGACGCGGCGCTCCTTCGTCCGCAGCTGCCGCGCGTCGAGGAGAAGCGCACGCGCCGCGAGCAGCTGGTCCGGCGCTACGAGTCGCTCCTCCGCGAGCGCGTGCCGGACATGCAGACGCCGCCGCCGACGGTCCGGGGTGTACCGTGGCTCGTCGAGCGGCGCGGCACGAGCAGTCACCACCTGTTCACGATGCACACGTGGCCGGGCGAGCGCGACGCGATGCTGTCGAAGCTCGGCGCTGCCGGCATCGGCACCGCCGTGAACTACCGAGCGATCCACGAGCTGACCTACCTCGTCGAGGCGCTCGGCCTGCCGCGCGGCTCGCTACCGGTGGCCGAGGAGATCGGCGATCGCACCATCAGCCTGCCGATGTATCCGACGCTCCCCGAGGGCGAGCAGGACCGCGTCGTCGACGCGGTCGCCGCGGCGTGGGCGGAGCTCGCGGCCCGGCGTCGCTGACGCGCACGGCACGCTCCGGCACAGCGGTCTACCGCGCCACTTGCCGGGGATTGCACTGGTTTTGCCGTGGCCCGGTCGTCGCAGAGGGCTCCCGCATGCGCCACTTCGCTGGAACCGTCGCCCTCGTCCTGCCGTTCCTCGCTGCCCTCGCGTGCGGGGGTCGGGTGGGCGTCGTGGGGGGAAGCGTGAGCTGCCCATCGCCCGAAGCGGTGGGGAGCGGCGCGGCGTGCACCTCGGACGGCCAGACGTGCTCCGGCACGGTCAGCGTGTGCGGCAGCGCCGATACCGAGGACTGCACCTGCGCGGCGGGGGTCTGGTCCTGCCCCGCATTCGCCGGACCGAGCTGCGTCGAGACGTGTCCGACGACGAACGGCGTGCAGCCCGGCGCCTCCTGCGACCTGAGCACGCAGGGCGCTTGCACCGTCGAGATCACGACCACGGCATGCGATGGGACCATTGCCGTGGGCTCGTGCTCGTGCGAGGCGAACGGCCAGGGGGGAGCGACGTGGGGCTGCGGCCTGTCCGTGCCCGAGTGCGATGACGCAGGACCTCCGTGCCCGGACCCATCCACCGTGGTGCAGGGCAACGCATGCGCCGTCTCGTCGCAGCTCCAGTGCGACTCGGCGACGCCGGTGTTCGACTGCGAGGGCAATGCCATCGAGGTCTCCTGCGACTGCTTGGGCGGCGCGTGGAGCTGCCCCCAGTCGCCGTCTTGCCCGCCTCCTGGTGGCTGTCCCGATCCGCAGGACGTCGAGCAGGGCATCGCGTGCGACAGCCCCGGGCTGCAGTGCCCGGGGAACCCGACCGACTGCGACGGCGCGGTGTTTTACGACGCGTTCGAGTGCGACGGCGGGCAATGGAACGACGTCGCGCCCACGACGTGCAGCGGGTCGAGCAGCAGCAGCAGCAGCGGTGGCGGTGGAAGCAGCGGCAGCGGCGGCGGCGGCTTCGCCGACGCGGGCAAAGGCCCCTGAGCCATCACTCCCCGGCGTCGAGTAGCGCCTCGAGCAACGCGGCCTGCGCCGCCGCGGCGGGATCGTGCATGTCGCGGGCGAGCATCCCGAGGGAGCGTGCGTGCATGCGGGCGACGGGGCGAAGGTCGCCGGGGGTGTGCCCGCCGCCCAGGAACGAGGCGTCGAGTCGCGCGAGGGTCGCGAGCGCCGAGGCGTACGCGATGACGTCGCCGTGGCGTGACTCGGCGAGTCGCGCGACGTCGTCATCGTACGTGCACGGGAGGTCGACCCTCATGGTGCGGTGCTCGCCGTGGCGTGCCACATCGTCGAAGCGCACCGTGACGTGCAGCGTGTAGGCCTCGCCGGGAGTCCACGCGGGGATGGTCACGCGGACGACCTCCGCCCGCTCGTCGCCCGCCCGCACGTCGCCGAGCGCGAGGTCGCCACCCTCGAGCTGCCACCGTGCGTCGCCCCCGGAGGCCTCCAGCACGTGGGACGGCGCGGGGGTGCCGTCGAAGCCGAGGACCACGTCGCCGAAGGCCGCGTCGCCGGAGGCCGGCACGAACGCGTCGACGTATCCGCGCCGCGCGTCGAGGTCGTCGCCACGGGTCGGCACGACCGATAGCGGCACCATCTCTTCGCCGAGGCCGCGCAGGGCCTCGTCGCGCGCGTCGACGCCTGCCTCGCTGAGCACGAGCACGCGCCGCAGCGTGCCCCGCGAAATGGCCGCCAGCGCCCTGGCGACGGCGCGCGCGGGCTCGACGCGAGCGTCTGGAGGCGAGGCGAGCCGCCGCTCGATCGCAGCGAGGATGAGCGAGCGATTCGACGCCGGCATCGGCGGCACCACCATGTGGGCGCCGGCGGAGTCCGTGACGACGACGCGATCGCGGCCCCCGAGGCGCGACAGCGCGGCCGCCGCGAGCGCGCGCGTATCTTCGCCGCGACCATCGAGGACGATGGCCACGTCCTCCCCCCAGCGCGCCGTCCCCGGCGCGGCGGGCGCGAGCACGTCGAGGCGGACGAGCATCTCGCCGCCCCACGACGGGACCCGGGTGTCGCTCGGTCGCAGCACGACGGCGAGCCCGTTGGTCGCGACGAGCGAAGGGACGCTGGTCTTCGTGAAGCGCCCGTTCGCCGGCAGGAGGAACCCGAGCGGGGCGCGCCACGGCTCGTAGGGATCGCGCACGACGATCCGCCTCGGGACGTCGGTCACGTCGTGAAACTCGAGCCCGTTCGCGGTGAGCACCGACGCGCCACCCGCGCCCTTCTCCTGGAAGACGAGCGTGCCGTCCCGCGCCAGGATCGGGCGAGCGCACCCGCACGCCAAGGCGAGCAAGAGGACGCCTCCGGCCGCACGGCGCATGAGCGAAGCCTAGCCCCCTCCTCGCCGATGGCCCATCGGCGCGGAAACGGAAACCCCCTCGGTGGCGAGGGGAGGATCGCTCCAATGCGCTCCGTCGCGATCGAGGTTGTGTGTCCCCGGATCCGCGTCCATACTGGGGGTGTTGAAAACGACTTTCAACATCAGACGCGTCGGCGCCCCCCTCGGGCTCGCTCCCCTGGCCGTCCTTCTCCTTCTCCTCACGCTTCACTGCGGAGGAGGAAGTGGCCCGACGCCGACCGCGCCGCAGGAGGCCGATCCCCAGCACCTCGTCGAGATCCTCCAGTACCTCGAGTCCGACTATCCTGCGGCGGTCGCCTCGGGCGACAAAGGCGAGCTGGCCGAGCAGCGCTCGCTGTCGGCCGAGGCCGTCTCGATGGCGGGCGAGATCCCGCGGCTCCAGGCCTTCCGGCCGCGCATCGCCGCGCTCGACGCGAGGGTCCAGGAGGCCGACGACGGCCCCGGCGTCGGCGCCGAGTGCGCCCGGCTCGTCGACGACCTCGTCGTCGCCACTGGGATCGCACGGACTCCCTCCGCACCGCCGGACCTCGAGGAAGGAGCCCAGCTCTTCGCGCAGACATGCGCCACGTGCCACGGCCCGAACGGGCAAGGGGACGGCCCCGCCGCGGCGGCCCTCTCGCCGAAGCCCGCCAACTTCCACGACGACGCGGTCATGGCGGGTCTCACGCCGTTCAAGGCCTTCAACGTGATCCGCTTCGGCGTGAAGGGGACGTCGATGGCTCCCTTCGAGGCCCTCGACGAGAAGCAGCGCTGGGCGCTCGCGTTCTACCTCTTCTCGCTCCGCCAGCCCGCCTGCGATCACGTCCCGGCGCGGGTGTCGCTCGACACCCTCGCCAATTCGTCCGACTCCGACCTGTCGCGCACGAACGGCGTCGGGGAGCTCGCCTGCCTTCGTCGCAAGCTCCCGGAGCTCGACGCGCCGGCCTTCCTGGCGGCGGCGCGTGGTCGCATCGAGGAGGCCAGCCGCCTGGCGGGTCGCGGCGATGCGGTGGGGGCGGAGAAGGCCGTGCTCGACGCGTACCTGACCGACATCGAGCCGATCGAGCCGTGGCTGCGGGCGCGCGACGCCGAGGTCGTGACGCAGCTCGAGGCTTCGTTCACGACGACGCGCGCCGCGCTCCAGCAGCGAGACCCGCGCGCGCAGGACGACGCGCGCGAGCTCCTGGCGCTGCTCGATCGGGCTGCTGGCATGCACCGGACGTCGACGAAGCTGTCGGTGTTCTGGTTCTCGCTCCTCGTCATCGTGCGCGAGGGCTTCGAGGCGACGGTCATCATCGCGGCGCTCCTCGCGGTCCTGAAGAAGCGCAAGGAGGTCTCGCGCGCGCGGTTCGTGCACGCGGGTTGGATCTCGGCGCTCGCGGTCGGAGCGGTGGTGTTCACGATGGGCCGCAAGATCCTCGCGGGCGCGATGAACGAGCGGCTCGAGGGATGCCTCGCGCTCGTGGCGGTCGCGATGCTGCTCCACGCCGCGCTCTGGGTGAACGCGCGCTCGACGACCCGCAAGAGCATGGGCGCGCTCCGTGACCGGACGCAGGGGGCGCTCGATCGTGGCGCGCTGCCGCTCTTCGGCATCGCCTTCCTGGCCATGTTCCGCGAGAGCTTCGAGACGGCGGTGTTCCTCGAGGCACTCTCGATCGACGCGCCCATGGCGGTCGTGTACGGCGCGGGCGTCGGCGTGCTGCTGCT
>JBEKGQ010000604.1:0-4756 GCA_050012715.1 Polyangiaceae bacterium | reverse complement strand
GGTCTTTGCGCCGCATTTCTGCCCTCGTGCGAGCGCGGGGTCCTCGGTCGCGGCTCGCTTCCACGCCGACTGCACGGAAAACGACGCTGTCCCCGACGCTCGCGCTCGCTGCGGCCTCGCGCGGCCGGGACCTTGCAGCCGGCGTCGATGGACCAACCCCGCCACCGCCGCCCCGATGACCACAACCGCCGCGCACCCCAATCTCGTGACCCCGGTCCCGCCCTCGCGCGGGCCGCGCACCAAGGCGCCCGGCGTTCCGGTCGTGAGCCGGCGCGTGCTCGTGGTGGAGGACGATCCCGAGGCGCGCCTCATCTACTTGGAGTGCCTGACCGACCTCGGCTACTTCGCGATCACCGAGCCCTCCGGCGAGCTGGGGATAGAGGCGGCCCTCCGCTCGCCGCCCGACGCCATCCTGATGGACCTCGAGATGCCCGGAATGGGAGGCATCGAGGCAACACGCCTCATCAAGTCGGACCCGCGTACCCGGGATTGCCTCGTCATCGTGGTCACCGGACACGGCGCGACCATGTTCCCGGAAGCGCGAAAGGCCGGGTGCGATGCCTACTTCTGCAAGCCCTTCGACGTGGTCGCGCTCGACGAGGTGCTGCGCGTCCTGACGACGGTGCGTGCCCCGGTGCGCTCAGGCTCCGCGGCCATCGTGAAGCAGTGCGGCTGCGGGCGCGAGTACAACCGCGAGGAGTGGCTGGCGCTGAGCCTCTGCGGGCGGATCCACGTTCCGCGAAGCGACGTCTCGCTCGAGCTTCGCAATTGCGTCTGCGGCTCGTCCATCGCCGTGCAGAGCGAGGACCCAGCCGGCGAAAACCCGGGCTGAGGCGTCGGTCTGCTCCAACGCCGTCGACGACTCCGAGGATCTCATGAACATGCCCCGCGAGCCTGCGAGCGGATTGTCTGAGCCAGGCTCCGCAAGGAGGCTCGCTTGAGCCACCGAGAGAGAGAGTCGGCGGTCGTATTGGTCGCGGACGACGATGACGACTTTCGCGCCGCGGTCGTCGCGGTGCTGAGAATGGGAGGCCACGCGACGCTCGAAGCCCGGGACGGCGAGGAGCTGCTCGAGGTGCTCGAGCGGCACGAGTACGACACGACGGGCCTGCGCCCCGATGTCCTCATCACGGACGTCAAGATGCCGAAGCTCTCGGGACTGGGGGTCCTCGAGGCCCTGCGGGGTGTCCGCTTGAACATGGCGGTCGTCGTGCTGACCGCCCTCTCCGATGGGTCCATCGACATGGTCGCCCGTCGGCTCGGCGCTTGCGGTGTGCTGCACAAGCCCCTCGAGCCCGACGCGCTCCTGGCCGCGGTGCGTGACGCGCGAGGACGGGCGCTCGTCGGATGAGGGTCACCTCGCCGGACCGATGTGGCAAATAGAGATGCCCCGCCCGCCCGGAGCATCATAAGGACGTGAGCGCCTCCCGGATGGCCGTCGCGATCCTCGTCCTGACCGGTCTCACGTGGCTCATGCACCGCTACATCTGGGCGCGCCTCGTCCGCGACGCGGCCTGGCCGGCGCCGTGGAACACGGCGCTCACGGTGGCGGTGTTCGTCCTCGCCGTCCTCATCCCGGTGGCCTTCGTCGCGATGCGCGCCTTGCCGCGGGTGCTCAACAGCCCGCTGTCCTGGGTGGCGTACGTCTGGATGGGCTTCGCGCTCTACCTCTTCCTCCTCACGGTGCTCGGCGACGCGGGGCGCGGCGTCGCGGCGCTCTTCGGGGCGCTCCCGTCGGACCCGGAGCGGCGACTCTTCCTGTCGCGCATGATCGCCGCCGGCGTCGGCGGCGCGGCGGGCCTCATCGGCATCGGTGGGCTCGTCAACGTCGCGCGCGGCTTCGACGTGCGGCGCATCCGCGTGCCGCTCGCGAAGCTGCCGAAGAGCGCCTCCGGGTACAGCATCGTGCAGCTCACCGACGTCCACATCGGGCCGACCATCGGCAAGGCGTTCCTCGAGACGGTGGTGCGGGAGACGAACGCGCTCGCGCCGGACATGGTCGTCATCACCGGGGACCTCGTCGACGGCTCGGTCGCCGAGCTGGGGGCCCTCGTCGAGCCGCTGCGGGGCCTCCGCGCGAAGGACGGCGTCTTCTTCGTGACCGGCAACCACGAGTACTACTCGGGGGCCGACGAGTGGATCGCGCACCTTCGAACCATGGGCATCCGCGTCCTTCGCAACGAGCGGGTCGACGTGCGGGGCGCGTTCGATCTCGCCGGGGTCGACGACGCGAGCAGCGCGCGCATGCTGCCGCACCACGGGCAGGACGTCGCGAAGGCGCTCGCCGGGCGCGACCCGTCCCGCGCGGTGGTGCTGCTGGCCCACCAGCCGAAGGCGGTCGCCGATGCGCGTGAGCACGACGTCGACCTCCAGCTCTCGGGGCACGTCCACGGCGGGCAGATGGTGCCCTTCAACTGGCTCGCGCGGATCGACCAGCCGCTCATCGCCGGCCTCTACCGCCTCGGTACGACGTGGGTCTACGTCAGCACCGGCACCGGCTACTGGGGCCCGCCGATGCGCGTCGGACCGGGCGCCGAGATCACGCGCATCGAGCTCGTGGCGGGCGACGCCGCCGGCTGACACGACGTGGACCCGGCAGGCCCGGCGGGCACGCGCGTCATCCCCGGCGGACACGTCGGCGCCGGCGCGGCCGCGGCGGCCGCGGCGTTCGCTCGCTCGGTGTGCGTCCAGCGGAGGGTTCCCGCGAGCAGCACGATGGCGGCACCCAGCAGCGCGTATGCGGCGAACACGACGAGCGCCTTCGGCGCGGACCGCCGCGGCGCCGGCGGCATCGCCAGCGAAGCAATCGGGACGACGATGGCCTGCGGCGTCGCCACCGTGGCGAGCGTGGGCATCAGCGCGGTCCCGCTCGGGGACGGCCCCGAGGCCCTCGGCGTGACCGGCTCGACCTCTTCGAGCGGGAAGAGCAGATCGAGCAGAGGCTCCTCCCCCTCGTCGTCCGCGCCGTCCTCCTCCTCGAAGAGCCCCGGCAGCACCCGGTCGGCGGCCGCCGGCTGCGGCTCCACCCGGTACGTGGACGAGGCCATCTCGAGCTGCTTCAGCCGCACCGCGCGCTCCGTGAGCGTCGGCGCCGCCAGCGCCTCCACCCACGCGCCGACCTCGGAGGCGGGGGCCAGCTCCCCGAGGCGCTCGAGGGCGAGGGCCATCTCGCGGGCGGTGGCGAAGCGCTGATCCGGCATGCGCGCGAGCCCGTGGAGGACGATGGCGTCGAGGAGCCGCGGCGTCCCGGGCGCGAACGCGCTCGGCGGCTCGATGGTGCCGCGGAGGAGCTTCTCGACGAGCACCGCGCCGCCGTCCTCACGGACGAAGAGGCGCTTGCCGGTGAGCATCTCCCAGAGGACGACCGTCGAGGCGTAGACGTCGGCCCGCCGGTCGACGACCGAGCCGCCGAGCTGCTCCGGCGCCATGTAGGCCAGCTTGCCCTTCACGATGCCCTCGCGGGTGTGCTCGAGGCGCACCGTCGCGCGGGCGATGCCGAAGTCGAGCACGCGCGCCACGCCGTCGACGCCGATCATGATGTTCTGCGGGCTCACGTCGCGGTGGACGACGTGGAGCGGCTGCCCGGTCTCAGTCGTGGCCTCGTGCGCGGCGTGGAGGCCGTGGAGGACCGCGCTCATGATGGCCAGCGTGATGCGCAGCGGGACGCGCTCGCTGCTCTTGCGGAGGGCACGGAGGAGCTGCTGCAAGCACTCGCCGTGCACGTACTCCATGACGAGCAGGAGATCGCCCTCGTGGTCGACGACGTCGAGCGTCGGCACCACGTTCGGGTGGCGGATGCGCGAGGCGAGGCGGGCCTCGTCGATGAACATGGCGCGCACGTTGGGCTCGCGCGCGAGCTGCGGATGAAGGCGCTTGATGGCGACGGGCCGCGAGAAGCCGACGGGACCGAGCAAGCGGCCGAAGTGCACGACGGCCATGCCGCCGGAGGCGATCTCTCCGTGAAGGGCGTAGCGCCCGATGATCTGGGTGTCGTCCGTCGTCGCCGCTGCCGTCATCCGTCCTCCCGTCCTCGCGGGCGTCATGGCCGCACCCCGTCGCACCCGTGGGCCGTCGACGGGGGGTCGACCCCCGGGACTGCGGGGCGGACCTGCGGCTTGGCTCACTCAGGCCATTGTGGGCTCCCGCCCCGGGCGGCCGTTTTGGGGGGCGGTGAAGGGGTAGTCGCTTCGGAGCGGGAGCCTACGGGGGGACACAGTGCAGGGTTCGGACCAGCCGGGTCGTGCCCCGGTCTTAGGCCGGCTTCGCGACGAACGACTTGCAGTTGCCGCCCGGGTTGATCGGGCCCTTGACGACCTTGCACGTGCCGCAGACCCCGGCGGTCGGCGCGGGGATGAACTGCTGGCAGCCCGAGCAAGTCTTCCCCGCCTCGACCGACGTGTCCACGTAGTTGAGGGCAACCCGTACCTGCGCGTCTGCGGGCGAGAGGGACGACGTGTCCGTGCACACGAGCGCCGCGGGCTTGTTGCAGGCGGCGGCCCCGAAGGCGACGAGCGCGCCCAGCGCGGGGATCTGCTGCAGGACCACTCGGCGGGACATTCTCTCGGCCATCGCTAGCTCCTCTTCGGTCGCGGTTTCGACGCTCTTATGGGAGCACACATAACGGAAGTCCAGCCCCCGCGCGAGCCGATCCTCCTAGTGTTTCGCCGAGGCCGGCAGAAGCGCCGAGGCAAGCGTGGCGAGGCTCTCGAGCTGCTCGCGCGTCGCGGGGAGACGAAGCTTCACGATGGGGCCCTCC
>JBEKGQ010000603.1:0-4760 GCA_050012715.1 Polyangiaceae bacterium | reverse complement strand
CTCGAGGAGAGCCTCGCGCTCGCGGACCGCAACTTCCCCAACCTGTGGGCGGCCCGCGCCCGCCTCGCGTACACGCACGCCCAGCTCGAGGAGACGCGCTGGACGCCATGGTTCCAGTGGTCGGCGAACACGCTCGTCGGCGTCCTCCCGCCGCTCACCGGCACGGTCCTCTTCCCGGAAGGGACGACGATCAACTCCCGCAACGTCACGGGCCTCAACAACCTGCAGCCGGGCTTCCACTTCGACGTCGGAGGGGTGGTCCCGCTCTACACCTTCGGCAAGATCACCTCGACGCTCGACGCGGCCGAGGCGAACGTCCGGGTGTCCGAGTGGGACATGGAGAAGGCGCGCCAGAGCATGCGGATGGACGTGCGCCGGGCGTACTTCGGCCTGCAGCTCGCGCGCGACGTCACGTACATCGCGAAGGATGCGATCGACCGCCTCGACAAGGCCATCGACGGGATATCCGGCAAGCTTCGGCGGGGCGACCAAGGCGTGAACGACACGGATCGCCTGAGCCTCGAGACCTACAAGCAGGAGGTCACCGCGCAGGCGCTGCAGGCCCCGAAGGGGGAGGCGTATGCCCTCGCCGGGCTGCGGTTCCTGACCGGGGTCGAGGTCGGCTACGACATCGTCGACGCGCCGTTGAAGCGGCCCGACCACCCGCTCGTCGGGATCGCGCAGTACCTCGAGGCCGCGCGCATCCTGAGGCCCGACGTGAACATGGCCCGGGCCGGGATCGTCGCGCGCAAGGCGCTGGTCGACTACAACCGCGCGCGGCTCTATCCCGACATCGGGCTCACGCTGGGGGCGAGCTTCTCGGTGACGCCCGCCGCGACGCAGCAGAACAACCTCTACGCCAACGACCCGTTCAACGGCTTCGGCTACATCGGCGGCCTGGGCGTGCGCTGGAGCCTCGATCTGCTCCCGCAGGCCGCCCGCACGCAGCAGGCCGAGGCGCAGCTCGAGGAGACGCGCGCGCTCGAGCGGCTCGCCCTCGGCAACGCCGGGCTCGAGGTGGAGAAGGCGTACGCCGACGTCGTCGAGGCCAAGGGTCGCGAAGAGGCGTGGGAGAAGGCCGAGCACATCACGAAGCAGTGGATCGCGATCGCGCAGGACCACATCGATCTCGGCACGTGGAACGAGACGGCGCTGAACTTCCCCCTCCGGAACTACCTCAACGCACGCGTGCAGCACCTCACCGCGCTCATGGACTACAACGTCGCGATGAGCAACCTGGCCATGGTCAGCGGCTGGGACAGCGCGGCCCCTCGCGGCTCCTGAGCGACGCCGCGCGGCGGGTCACCAGGGGCAGGTCGCGAGCGCGAGGACGGCGAGGATGCGCGCCTTGACGACGCCGAAGTCGGAGAGCGCGAGGTTCAGCTCCGCCTGGCGGTGCGCCTCGGAGGCCGTGACCAGCTCGAGGCTGGTCCCCTGACCCACGGTGTAAGCCGTCTGGGTCATCTGGTCGTTCTGCGCCGCGAGGTCGCGCTGCTCGATGGCGACCTTGTCGGAGACCTCGGCGACCTCGAGCTGTCGCTGCGCCTGCTGGATCTGGATGAGCGCCTGTCGTCGCAGCGACTCGAGCGTCTGGGCCGCGATGTCCTCCGCGGCGCGCGCGTTCCGGAGGTTGCCGTAACGGACGCCGCCGTCGAACCAGGGCACCTGGAGGACGGCCTGGATGTTCCAGGTCGGGTCGGGGGCGCCGAACGCCGGCGCGGGGGAGATCTGCGTCGCGGTGCTCTGCGCGTTCAGGGTCGGCATGAACTGGTAGTAGACGTTGCGGAGGTTGCGCTTCGCGACGTCCAGGTTCGTCCGCGCCGCGGCGATGTCGGGCCGGGAGTCGACGTCCTTCACGACGCGGCACGACGCCATGGCGCTCTGGGCCAGGCCGTCGATGTTGACGTTGGGCGCGACGCCCGTCTCCTCCGGGACGCCGAGGGCGAGCCCGAGCGCCTCGCGCGCCTCGCGGAGCGACTCGTCGCCGCTCACGAGCGTGGCGCGTGCGTTCGCGGCGTTCTGCTGGGCGCGGACGACGTCGAGCCCGTTGGCGGCGCCGAGGCCCTGCTTGCGACGCGTGATCTCGAGCTGCTCGAGCGCCACCTTCAGGCCCACGCGGTTGATGTCCGCGCTGCGCTCGGCGGTGACCACCGCGACGATCTGGTTGGCGAGGCTGAGCGCGAGGGTCCGTTTCTTGTCGTCGACCGAGAGCCTCGTGGCGTCCTCGTTGAGCTCGTCGATGCTGATTTGATCGAACTGCTGCACGTTGAGGATGGTCTGCTGGAGCTGGAGGTTCCCGGTCACCGTGGTCGTGCTGCTCGAGGCCCCGGAGCTCGAGATGTAGATGCCGCTCGACGTCACGAGCTGATGGGAGAGGGCGCCGGTCGACGAGAGGCTCGGGAGGTACTGCGCGAGCGCGATGCGCGTCAAAGCTTCGGCCTGGAGCACCTGGTCGAGGGCGATCTTGAGGTCGGTCGAGCGGGCGCGGAGGTAGGTCACCGCCTCCTCCCACGAGGAGAGCACGCGCTTCGGCGTGGGCACGGGGGCGAGCATCGGATCGCTCACCGGCGGCGGCGGCGGCACGACGATCGTCGTCGCGGCCGCGGTGGGCGCCTTTCCGGGGGCGGCCTCCTGGGCGTGCGCCGTCGCGGGGAGGAGCAGAAGGACGAGGGGAAGCAGGGCCTTGCGCATGGCTCTCTCTGGCTAGCCTAGGTGGGATGCTCGCGAAAGCGCCCACAGCGCTCCTCGCATTCCCAGCACCCTTCGCCCGAGAGGGGAGGAAGATTTCGACTTATCGACGGCGGAGGGTCGCGTACCGCGCGTCGCCCGGCATCAGGTCGAGGTGGGCCCGTAGCTCGCTGAAGCGCCCCCGCAGACTGGCCACACCCACGCGGAAGCACGCCGCGACCTCGGCCTGCGTGAGCGGGACGTGGTCGACGTAGACGATGGCGTACGCCACCGCGGCGGCCACCGCCTGGACCGCGGCGCCTCCGCGGGCGCCGGTGGGACGCGAGAAATACGAGAGCGCGTCGCGCGCCAGCGCCTTGGCGCGCGCTCGCTGCTTGGCGTCGAGCGGGAGGCTGGCGAGACCGCGCGCGAGCACGGCGTCGAGCTCGGCGACCACCGGGGAGCGGAGCTGGCGTCGCGAGGGGGTCTCGTCGCGCTTCGTCCGCGACCGGGGGGCGTCGTCATCCCCAACGTCGCCCACCTCGCGCTCGCGCGTCGCGAGCGTCGGCACGGGCGCGGGGCGCGGCAAAGGATGGTCCTTGTCGGCCGGCGCACCCTGGTCGAGCCAGCGGAGCATCGCCGTGTGCTCGCGCGAGGCGGTGCGCTTCATGGCGCGCGCGAGCACCTTGCGCGCCTCCGCGATGCGCCCGACGCGGGCGAGCGCGTGCGCGTAGCTCGCGGCGACCTCGCCGCTGTAGGCGGCGCTCTGGTACGCGCGCTTCAACCACCCCACGGCGTCCCTCGCGCGGCCCAGCGCGACGTCGAGGAGGTGGCCGAGGTTGTGCGCGTACCAGGGGTTCTTGGGAGCGCTCGACAGGGCGTGGTGGTAGGCGGTCACGGCGAAGCGGTAGTTGCCGAGGAGCGTCTGGCAGAGGGCGAGCGTCGCCCACCCGCGGTCGTCCTCCGGGCGGAGCGCGAGGACGCGCTTGGCGTAGAGCGCGGCACGCCAAGGATCGCGCTCGACGAGCAGCTCCGCGAGGTGCAGGTGCGCAAAGAGGTGCTCGTCGGACCCGTCGGTCGCGAGGCGCGCGAGGCGATGGAGCATCGGAAGGACGTCGCTCGGGTCGACGGCACGAGCGAGCGTCCACTCGATCTGCCGGCGCAGCTCCTGCGCTTGTTGCGTGCGACCGTCCATTCGCTTCTCCAGGGTGTAGCTTCCTCGAACAGCACGCGCAACGCGCAAAAGAGGCGCGCCATGCACTCATTCGCATGCGATGAGGCGCATGGAACTTTCACTTGCGCTTCGTCTTTTCTGCGTTAAGGCGCGCGCTGTCCGCGTGCGGTCTCGCACCGACATTCGTGAATGGCACTCTAGCGAAACGCGACGATCTTCTGCTGCACGAGCTCCTGAAGGATGCGAAGGGCATCGAGCTTGGGCATGCCGCACACGTCGAGGATCAGCTCGACGCTCGACGAGCCGTCGATGAGCGAGAGGATGAACCCCGCTCGGTGATCCATCGACAGCCAGCGCATCTGCGTCCGCGGCACGACGACCATCGGCACCCGCTCGAGGGGGCCGAGGCGAGCGGCGTACATCTGCTCGAGGACGCTCCGGCAGTTCTCGCCGCACTCGGCCGCCTCGAGGTTGTCGGGCTCCTGCGCGAGAATCAGCTCGGACATCTCGAGCGCCCCCGTGTAGTCACCGAGCGAGAAGCGCTCGCGCATCTCGGCGGCGGGGTCGTCGATGGTCCGCTCCGTGATCTCCGGTCCGGCCGACGAGCCGATGGCGCCGAGGACGGCCGCCTCGATGCTGGTGGGGGTCACGCTCCGCTGGGGCGGCGCCACGGCGTTGTGGGTCCCCGAGCTGGGCGACCGGGCGTCGGCGATGGAGAGGGCGCTCGACCGGCCGGGCGGCGGCTCGCTGCGCATCGCCGAGGCGACGCGCGCCGCCTCGAGCTCGGCCTCGTCGGTGATCGTGATCTGCTGGGACCGCGGCTCGCGGAGCTCGAAGTCGGGCATTCCGGCCGGGGGCGGAGGCTGCGTCGGCGCGTCGGCCGAGAACCGTCGCTGCGAAGCCGGCCCCGACGCCTGGC
>JBEKGQ010000602.1:0-4762 GCA_050012715.1 Polyangiaceae bacterium | reverse complement strand
GCTTGCGGAGGCACGCCTCGACGAGGTCGCAGAGGCCCTCCGGGACACCGGGCGCGAGCACGCCCAGCGGCTCGGGGGCGTCGCGCACGATCGCCGCGATCGTGTCGATGCGGGTCGCGCGGCGGAAGGGCGACGTCCCGCTGAGCATCTCGTAGACGACGACGCCGAACGAGAATACGTCGGACCGCCCGTCGACCGGCTGCCCGCGCGTCTGCTCGGGCGACATGTACTCGGGGGTGCCCATGAGGACGCCCTCGTCGGTCAGCGCGGACGCCCGATCGGCGCGCCACAGAGCGGCCCGGGATGCGCGCTCGGCGGGCGCAGTGCCCCAGGTGCGCGCGAGGCCGAAGTCGAGGAGCTTCACGGAATCGTTTTCCGTGATCATCAGGTTCTCGGGCTTCAGGTCGCGATGCACGACGTGGGCGCGGTGCGCCTCGGCGAGCGCCCCCGCGACATCGCGCGCGATGGCGACGGCGCGGGCGACGGGGAGCGCGCCCTGGCGAAGCATGTCGCGCACGATGCGGCCGCGGACCAGCTCCATCGCGAGAAAGACGCGCCCTTCGGCCTCACCCGCCTCGAAGACCGTGGCGATGTTCGGGTGCACGAGGCCCGCGGCGGTGCGCGCCTCGCGCAGGAAGCGACGGCGGCGCACGGCATCCGCGGTCACGCCCGCCGGCAGCAGCTTGAGGGCGACCTCGCGCCGCAGGTTCGTGTCCTGCGCGCGATAGACGCGGCCCATGCCTCCCTCACCGAGGAGCTCCTCGACGCGAAAGTGCGCCAACGTGAAGGGCACCGGCGGCTCGACGTCGGGCAACCGCGAGGGCGCGCGCGCGAGGCCGACGAGCCACTCCGGCTCGGCGCTCAGCGGCGCGAGCTCGACGTCGCTCTCTCGATCGCGGGGCATGCGCTTCGGCATAGCGCGCCATGGCCGCGCAACTTCCCGAGCGACGTCACGTCTTTGGAGTCATGCCTTTGGGGGACACGCGTCTAGCGGGGATGCGCCCGGAGCCAGGCGACCACCTCGGCCGGGTGTCGATCGGGCGGAAAGACCGGGTAGAACACGTGCGTGATGCGCCCCTCGTCGAGGACGAGGGTGAGGCGGCGCATGTACGTCTTTCCCTCGTGGGCGAAGGTGGGGAGTCGGATGGCCTTCGCGAGCCGGAGCGTCGGATCGCTGAGCAGCGGGAACGGCAGGTGCAGACGCTTGGCCGCCTCGATCTGCTCCTCGGTCGTCTGCGTCGACAGGCCGACGACCCGTGCGCCGGCGGACGCCACCTCGGCGGCATGATCGCGGAACTCGCACGACTCGGAGGTGCACCCGGCGGCGCCCGGGATCGCGAGCCAGCTCCGGGCGATCGCCTCGTTCGGTCCCGCCATGCGCGGATACACGTAGACCACGGTGCGCCCGGGCAACGACGCCAGGCGCAGTCCCCCGCCGACGCTGGAGCCGAGGATGCCGTCCGGCAGGTCCAGGCCGACGAGCTCGCGCGCCGCGCCGTCGTCGACCGGCGCAGGCAGCCCCTCGGGCAGCGGATGCGAGGGCCCGGCGTTGCCGCGCGGAAGCCAGAGGACGAACGTGTCCTCGTCGAAGTACTCGCGCCCGACCTTCATGGCGTGGCGCACCGTCCCCTGCCGTTCGAAGCCGACGCCGACGTAGAGGCCCCGCGCGGAGTCGTCGCGCGTCACGACCGTCAGCTCGATCTGCTCGACGTCCTCCACTTCGCGGAGGAGCGCGACCATCTGCAGAAGCAGGGCCCGGCCGACCGAGTGCCGCCGCTCCTCGGGCGCCACGTACATGCCCCACAGGAGGACGCGGTGCCGCGCTTTCGACGCCGCGTGCCGGCTGAACCCCACGCTGCCGATGAGCGTGTCGCCGCGAAACGCGCCCAGGACGCCGGTGCCCGGGGAGCTGGCGGCGAGGCGGGCGGCGACCTCCGCGAGGGGTCGCGCCTCGTCCTCGTCGAAGGTCGTCATGAAGGGCTCCGGGTCCTCCTTCAGGGCCCGCAGCCGTAGGGCGCGGAAGGCCGGCGCGTCCCCCTCGCGGAGCGGCCGAACGAGGGGGGCGGGGGAAGCCTTCATGATTTCGGCGCGTCGGCAGACGCTCCGTCGTGAGTCTAGGCTCCCGCGGCCGCCTTCTTCTCCTTCTTCTTCTTCTGCTTCTCCTTGGTGGAGAGCTTCGGCTTGTTGTTGTTCTTGCCCTTCTCGATACCCTTGGCCAGGGTCGGTACCTCCTTTAGCGCCGCCCGAGAATAAACGACCGCGCGCGAAAGAGGGAAGCCTTCCGTAGGGTTGGGCCAGCTACGCGTACGCGCGGAGCAGGGCGAACACGAGGACGCCGGTGACCGAGACGTAGAGCCAGATCGGAAACGTGTAGCGCGCGATCTTCTTGTGCCGGGGGAAGCGCCCCGACAGCGAGAAGAAGAAGCTCATGAAGACGAGCGGGAGCGCGACCGCCGAGAGGCCGACGTGCGAGATGAGAATGAAGAAGTAGAGGGGCCGCACGAGGCCTTGCCCGGCGAAGTGCGAGTCGCCGTGGACCGAGTGATAGACGATGTACGAGACGAGAAAGAGCGCCGACGCGGCGAGCGAGACGAGCATGCGCCGCGAGTGCGTCACGACGTCGCGCCGCCGGATGGCGCGGTAGGCGAGCACCAGGAAGACGGCGCTCGTGCCGTTGAGCAGCGCGTTGAGGGCCGGCAGCCACGAGACCCACGCCGGGACCTCCGCCGCGCTCCCGTGCCCGTAGATGACCGCGACGAGCAGGAGCAGCGCCGCGGCGCTCACCGCGAGCACGAGGAACGTCGCCTTCTTCGGGCTCGTGGCCTTGAGGGCGGCGAGCTGCAGGGGGACCGGGGTCGCCATGGCGAGGGCCTATAGCACCGCAAGGCACTGGTCGCGCACCCCCGGGCGTCCTATTATCAGACGCATGATAAGAAACGTCCTCCGGCCGTCCTGGGCGGTCCTCGGGACGGCGCTGCTGGCCGGGTGCACCCGGGCTCCCCCGGTGCCACCCGGCTACCAGGGGCTCGTGGAGTACGACGAGCGGGTCGTGTCGTTCGAGGTGGCGGGGCGGGTCGACACGGTCGACGTGAAGCGCGGCGATCTCGTCGCCGACGCGCAGGTGCTCGCGAAGCTCGACGCGACGATGGCCAAGCTGCAAGCCGACGCGAGCGAGCAGGACGCGAACAGCGCGCAGGCCGACCTCGCGCTGCTCCTGGCGGGCTCGCGGAAGGAGGACATCGCCTCGGAAGCCGACGAGCTGCAAGGAGCCGTCTCGAAGGAGGACCTCCAGCGCACGAACGCCGAGCGCACGCGCGCGCTCTTCGCCGACGGAGCGCTCCCGAAGGCCGAGCTCGACAAGGCGGAGGCGGACCTCAAGGGCGCGGTCGCGAACCGGCAGGCGATCGAGCAGAAGCTCGCCGCCCTCCGCCACGGAGCCCGCGTCGAGGAGATCGCGCGCGCCCGGGCCCGCGTCGCCCAGGCGCAGGCGCAGCTCGCGCTCCAGCGGGAGCTCCTCGCGCGCCACGTCCTCCACGCCCAGGGAGCCGGCGAGGTGGTCGACGTGTCGATCAAGGCCGGTGAGCTCGCCGCCACGGGAACGCCGGCGGTCACGCTCGCCGACACGCTGCACCCGTACGCCGACGTGTTCGTCCCCCAGGGAGAGCTCGAGGGCATCCACGCCGGCGGGCACGTCGACGTGCGGGTCGACGCGGGGCCCGCCCCGTTCCCCGCCGTCGTGGAGAGCGTGTCGCCCGACACGGAGTTCACGCCCAAGTTCCTCTTCAGCGACCGCGAGCGACCGCACCTCGTCATCCGGGTGCGCGTCCGCATCCAGGATCCCGAGCGGCGCCTCCACTCCGGCGTCCCCGCGTTCGCCGAGGTCCAGCGATAGCCATGCCCGAGCCGCCGATCATCCACACCGAGCGCCTCTCGCGGACCTTCGGCAAGCTCGTGGCGGTCAAGGACGTCTCCCTCGACGTCCAGCGGGGCGAGATCTTCGGCATCCTCGGCCCGAACGGCGCCGGCAAGTCGACCACCATCCGCATGCTCTGCGGCATCCTCGATCCGACGAGCGGCGGCGGCACCGTGGCCGGCTGCGACATCGTCCGCGAGGCCGAGCGCATCAAGGAGCGCATCGGGTACATGACCCAGCGCTTCAGCCTGTACGAGGATCTCACCGTCCTCGAGAACCTCACGTTCTACGCGGGCATCTACGGCGTCTCGCTCCGCACCCGACGCGCCCGCGTCGACGCCGTCCTCGAGAGCACGGGCCTGACGGCGCGCCGCAAGCAGCTCGCGGGCACGCTTTCGGGCGGCTGGAAGCAGCGGGTCGCCCTCGCGTGCGCAACCATCCACGAGCCGCAGCTGCTCTTCCTCGACGAGCCCACCGCGGGCGTCGACCCGGTGAGCCGCCGCGAGTTCTGGGAGCGCATCTACGCCATCGCCGCGCAGGGGACGACCGCCGTCCTGACGACGCACTACATGGACGAGGCCGAGCGCTGCCACCGGCTCGCGTTCATCTTCGGCGGCGCGCTCCTCGACGTCGGCACGCCCGACCAGATCGTCGAGCGGCGCGCCCTCCGCGTCGCCGAGCTCGAGGTCGAGAAGGGGCGCGAGGCAGCCGAGCTGCTTCGCGCCTCGCCGGACGTCGAGGAGGTCGCGCACTACGGTCACGTCCTGCGCCTCGCCACGCGCAACCGGGTCGACCCGGTTGCCCTCGCGCTGCGCGTGCTCGACGGCCACGGGGTCCAGGTCCTCAAGT
>JBEKGQ010000601.1:0-4768 GCA_050012715.1 Polyangiaceae bacterium | reverse complement strand
CGCGGGCACGGGCTCTCTCTCGGATCGCTGGCCTTGCCGGCTCACCGGGACGGGAGGCCGATCGGGTCGATGACCGCGCCGCCGAGGCGGCACGGGAAGTCGCTCGCCTCGAAGACCTTGCCGCCTCGCGGGGACGTGGCGTCACTCGGATCACCGACCGCGCCGCCGCGCGGGCGCGGGAAGTCGCTCGCATCGAAGACCTCGCCGCCTCGCCGGGGCGGGAAGTCGCTCGGATCGATGGCCGCGCCGCCTCGCGGGGGCGGAGAATCGTTCGGGTCGATGGCCGTGCCGCCTCGCCGGGACGGGATCGTCGTCCGGAGACTTCGCGTCATCCGACCCGACGGAACTTCGTGGGTCGGGCGGGGTCGGCTCGGTAGCCCCTAGCGCGTCGCGGCCCGTCGGCGAGTCGCCAGGCGATGACCATGGCCCAGGGCGACGGCAAGGAGGACGACGAGACACGCCAGCCACCCGGGCGTGCGCTCGAAGGCACCGAGGCTCCCCGCAGCGGCGGCGCGGGGCGCGGGAGGGAAGAAGCCGTGCTCCGGCGCGCCGGCCGTCATGACCGCCACTTCGGTCTGGATCCCCCCGGTCGGCGGGTGTCGCGTCGCGGTGATGGTCAGGCCCGACGCGGAGGCGCCGGCGCCGAAGAGATCGCACGCGACGCGCAGGTCCTCCGGAGGAGCGTCGAGCGCGGCGTGCTTCAGGACGACGACGTGGTCGGCGCGGCCGCCGGCGGCGTCGTGCTCCGGCGAGAGAATGAGGTCGACGCGCACCGTGCGCGCGACGGTCGCGCCGTCGCGCAGGACGAGCCGGCGGTCGGCCTCCGCGCGCAGCGCCTCCTCGTGGCGCTGGAGCTCCGGTACGTCCAGCGTGCCGTCGCCGTCGTCGTCCGCGTCGTGGAGCGCCGATGTCGGTACGGATACCGCGGCAAAGAGCTCCGCGCCGACGACGTTCACCGTCCCTTGCCCCGCCGGCAGGAGGTGCGCCTGCGCCGGGCGCGGCGCGATGGTCAGGGCCGCCGCGGCGACGGCGGCCCACGTGACGAGCGAGGCGCGCTTCACGGGACGCACACGCCCATCTGGCAGGTGAGCTGACCCATCGAGGTGGTCGGGCAATCGGTGCTCGTGGTGCAGGTCGGCACGCACACGTCGCCCATCGGGGAGGCGTAGCAGGTGCATCCCTGCGATCCCGGCGGGCACGCGCCCGTGCAGTCCGACGGGGTCGTGCACGACTTCGGCGTCCCGGCGCCGCCGTCTCCGGTGGGCATCGTGGTCCCGCCGTCCCCGGTGGGCGCCATCATCCCCCCGCCACCGGGAGCGGTCGGCGTCCCCTTCTCGCAGCGCTGGATGAACGGGTACGTGTCGGTGATGTAGTAGTGGTAGATGCCGCACGGGAACTCGGGCGTGACGTCCGTCCGGCCGTTGCACTCGTCGAGGTCTCCGCTGCCCGCGACGTACTCGTAGTCCTGGGTGAACGCGCCCATGGGGTAGGTCGCGGTCGACGGACGCCCCGAGTCGGGCGTGGCCTTGAGCTGGTAGCTGCCGGTCATCGCCTTCACCGCCGACGTGCTGTCCGTCGGATCGGTGTAGCCGTAGCGCGCGTAGACCGGGAAACCGTCGAGCGCGAAGCCGACGAGCGTCGGCTTCTCCGCGCCTTGACCGAGCTTCGCGAGCACCGCCGTCGGCATGCCGTGGTAGTGGTATTCGCCGGTCGGCTGCACGTGGGCGTTGTTGTCGTCGACGCCGAAGTTGAAGCTCGACTGCCCGAGCGCCTCGATGTTCCAGGTGCCGGTGTTCCCGATCAGGCTGCACGTCGTCGAGCTGCCCGACACGGTGCAGGTGCCAGCGGTCGAGGGATCGAACTTCACGCCGTTGAGGGCGAAGCCGACGATGCCGACCTGGGTGGCGGTGCCGGTGTCGGTCGGCGTGAGCGTCACGCTCGCGGTGGGGGCCCAGGCCGAGATGGTGTTGGGGCAGTTGGCGTTGGGGAACGTGCCGGTGTCGTGGTCCGGGATGCCGTTGGCGGTCATCGAACGAGTCGTCGCGCTGCACGACCAGGTCACGGTGCTCTGCGCGTTCACGGACGGGCTGCTGTTGAATGCGTCGTATGCGTAGCTGCACTGGACGCCGGCGGTGCTCGTGTTGGGTGAGGCGCAGCTCGTCACGGCGCCGTCCCCTCCCGAGGCTCCCGAGTCACCGCCGCCGGAGCCGGAGGAGCCGCCATCCGGCGAGACGGTGCCTCCTCCGGCATCGTCGGCGGTGGACCCCCCTCCGTCCGGCCCGGCGCCCCCGACGGAAGAATAGTTGCCGCCACAGGCGACCGCGGACCCAAGGACCATGATCGTGACGAAGAACCCTCGGCGCATCGAAGCCTCCAGCGGTTCAGTGGCGCGGGCACCTTGAGGAGTTCTTAAGACCGGCGCGGTAGGCTCCTCTCCGAGCGATGGGCCAGCGGATCCTCCTCATCGAAGACGACGCGGCGCTGGGAACCCAGATCGTGGGTCACCTCCGCGGCGCCGGCTTCGAGACGCGCTGGCTGACGAGTGGCGCCTCCTTCCACAAGAGCGAGGACTGCGACTTCGACCTCCTCGTCCTGGACCTCATGCTGCCCGGGGTGCCCGGGCTCGAGATCCTCAAGCGCTTCCGCCAGCGCTCGGACGTGCCGGTGCTCGTCCTCAGCGCGCGCAACGACGGCGAGACGCGCGTCCGTGGGCTGCAGCTCGGCGCGGACGACTACCTGGCGAAGCCCTTCTGGCCCGAGGAGCTCGTCGAGCGGGTGCGCGCCCGGCTGCGACGTCCCACGCTCCAGCGCGCGACCGCGATCGAGGTCGGCCCCCTCCGAGTCGACTTGCACACCCGCGAAGTCGCCGTCGACGGAGAAGCCGTCGCCCTCACCGGGACCGAGTACGCCATCCTCGCCGCCCTCGCCCGCCGCCGGGGCGCGCCCGTCACGCGCCAGTCGCTCGGCGAGCTGCTCGACGCGGACAACGAAAACCCCGATCGCACGGTGGACGTCCACGTCTCGCGGCTTCGAAAGAAGCTCGGCGAGGCCGGCGCGTCGATCGTGACGGTGTGGGGCATCGGCTACCGGCTCGGGGGCGGCCCGACGCCATGAAGCTACGCCCGCGGATCGCGCTGACGACGGCGGCGCTCCTGCTACCGGTCGCCATCTCGTTCGTCTGGGTCGAAGGCCGACTCCGCGATCGCGCCGCGAGCGACGTGCTCGTGGAGCGCGCGACGGCGATGCTCGACGACGCGTCGCGCGCGCGCTGCGAGGCGTCGCCCGATGCCTGGGTCCGCGCCATCCAGGGAGGTCCCGGGCCCGGCGTGCCTCCCCCTCCCGGGCCCGGACGCGGCGACGGGGCTCCTCCGGTGCACCTCTACCCGTTCGACCCCGATCTGCACGCGAGCGTCCCGCTCACCCCACCGCTGAACCCCGCCGCGCGCGAGGCCGCACGCCTCGGCGGGAGCCTGGTGCGGTACCCCCTCGGGGGTCCCGACGATCCGAACGAGGCCGTCTTGCTCCGCACGCCGTGGGCGACCGGGCCATGCGCGTGGGTCCTCGCGGTGCGACCGGGGGCTCCCGCCAGCACCCCCGTCGAGACGCTCCTGCGGGCGTGGGCGGCACCCCTGCTCGCGCTCGTCGGGGCGGTGATCCTCGCGCTCGGTCCGACGATCGCGCGCATCCGACGGCTGGGCGCGAAGGTCCGTGCGTCCGCCGAGCATCGCTACTCGGAGCTCGTCGAGATGCCCGGTAACGACGAGATCGCCGACCTGGCCGCGGCCTTCGACGGCGCAGCGCGTGAGGTCCGGGAGCATCTCGACGCGCAGGAGCGCCGCGAGCAGACGCTGCGCGATTTCCTCGCGAACACGGCGCACGACGTCATGACGCCGCTCACGGTGCTGCAGGGCCACCTCGCGAGCCTGCGCGCGGCGGCGACCGGAGGCGCGCCGATCGATCCGGGAACGCTCGACGCCGCGCTCGACGAGGCGAGCTACATGGGCGCGCTCATGAACAACCTGGCGGTCGCGGCGCGGCTCGAGGCGGGTGAGCCGCACCTCGTCCGCGTCCCGGTCGACGTGGGCCGCGTCGTCGAGCGGTGCGTGTCGCGGCACGGGCCGATGGCGCGCCAGCGCGGGGTCGCCGTGGAGCACGCGGTGCCCGAGAGCGCCGCGCTCATCCACGGCGACGTGACGTTCCTCGAGCAGGCCATCGGCAACGTGGTCTACAACGCGGTCCGCCACAACCGAGAGGGAGGGCACGTGGCCGTCGTGCTGAGCCCGCGCGAGGGCGGGTTCCGGGTGCGCGTCGC
This sequence comes from Polyangiaceae bacterium, assembly GCA_050012715.1. Classification (GTDB taxonomy): domain Bacteria; phylum Myxococcota_A; class Polyangia; order Polyangiales; family Polyangiaceae; genus Palsa-1150. The sequence continues at coordinate 456 of JBEKGQ010000601.1, read as the reverse complement.
CGACGATGGGCCGGGCATGTCGGACGAGGACCTCGCGCGGCTGAATGGACCAGGCGCCACGGACGCCGCGAGGACGCGGCATGCCGACGGTCACGGGCTCGGACTGTCGATCACGCGGCGAGTGGCCGCGCTCCACGGGATGAGCCTCGTGTTCGCGCGCTCCGCGGAGGGCGGCGTCGAGGTCGAGTTCGAGTGGAGCGTCGAGGTGGTGGAAGGAGGTCGGCGCGGAAGAAGCGGCTGAGCCGCGGCGACGCAAGACCGTGCTAGAGAGTCGGGTGGCGCGCGTCACGGCTCGACTCAGCGAGAACGCCCCGGGGGACTTCTTCGTCGACGATGCGTGCATCGACTGCGAGACGTGTCGCGTCGTGGCCCCACGGGTTTTCGCGCGGTCGGACCGACTGGGGCTCTCCGTCGTCGAGCGTCAGCCTCGCTCGACGGAGGACGCGCTCCGCGCGC
>JBEKGQ010000600.1:0-4769 GCA_050012715.1 Polyangiaceae bacterium | reverse complement strand
CGAAGCAGATCGCCTCGACGACGAAGCGTTGCACGCCGCGGAGAAGCCAGCGTCGCGCCCCGGCAATGCGCGCCCACCCCAGAAAGGTCAGCCGGAGGTCGATCTGACGACCGTCGTGGAGCGACCGCCGGCGGATCAGCAGGCCGAGCCTCTCGAGCGCGCGGACCATGCGACTGACGACCGAGGCACACACGCCGAGCGCCGCCCGGAGCACGCGCTGCGTGATCGCCGGGCGGCAGCGATCGGCGCCGGCCCGCGAGAACAGCACGTAGAGCATGTCGAACCGGGCCGCCGTCAGCCCCACCGACGCCAGGGGCTTGCGCGTCACCCGCAGAAACCCGTGGAAAGCGCGCTTCGCTCCGAAGGCCACCGCATTCATGGGCGCGGTCTTCAGCACGCCGCGTGCCGGCTTCGGCCGCACTCGCTCGGCCCCCATTTCCCCGCCTCCGCTTCCTCGTCAAAAGTCGTCCGAATCGTGGCCAAGGCAACGATTCAGACGTTCCGGGCGGCCATGAAAGGGGTCCCCCCGGGGGTGTCCTCGAGCCGACTGGGACAGATTTCGGCCTGTCCCGGGACGGACGGCGGCAGCCGGGCATTGCCGCACGTCGGGGTTGCCGGATGCGCTCTAATGAGGAAGCGAAGGCACCGTCCCCGGCGGCAGAACCGGAACGATGACCGTGGCCGCGCCCGTCCAGCTCCCGCTCGGCACCATGAGCCAGCGTCCGCTGCTGGGCACGTAGACGACGGGACCCGACGGCGTGGGCGACGGGATCGCCCCGGGCGTCGCCGATGCCGCCGAGAACACCGTCGCCTGCGGCGGGGGCGGTGACGCGGAGGTCCACGGCAGCGGCGGCACCGGGACGGGGTTCACGAAGGGAGGGACCTGCATCGCCCAGCCGCCATTGAAGGCGACCCACGCCGCCGAGCCTTGCCCTGGCGGCGCCGGCATCGACGGCATCGACGTCGGGAGCCCCGGCACCACCGGCGGCGGCGCGGTGGGAACGCCCGGGACCGAAGGCACGATGCACGGAGTGATCGCAGGACACGCCGGCAGGCACTGCGGAAACGCGTTGGTCCCCGGGGCGCACGCGGGGGCGCAGAAGGTCCCCTGCCACGTCGGCCACACGATCTCGCCGACCGCGTGGGCGTGCTGCAGGTCCACCACGACGAACACGAAGCTCGGGTTCGTGCTCGGGATGATCTGCTTCACCGGCGCGACCTCGGAGCCGACGAGCGTCGTCGGCCCGATCGTGATCTGCGGCGCCGCCGCGACCGACTGCGGGACCGGGACCGAGACGTTGCCCCCCGCCGCGACGGCCTGCTGGAGCTGCGCGCCGTTCTGGCGGAACGGCGGGAAGACGTTCACGCACTGCTGCGGCTGCGCTGGCTGCTGCGCCGTCGTCTCGCCCGAGGCCGCCAGCAGCGCGAGCACCGCGCCCGCGAAGAGCGCGGACGACGCGAGGACCCGGCGGACGGGGCGGCGGATGGCGGTCGTGGCGTGCCTCCCCATGCCACCCATGCTACACGCGCCCGCGACATGAGCGAGATAAGCGCAGTCCTCGGCCGCACGATCCTCGACTCGCGCGGCAACCCCACGGTCGAAGTCGAAGTGCAGACCACCTCCGGCAACGGGCGCGCGGCGGTGCCGAGCGGCGCGTCGACCGGGGAGCACGAGGCGCTCGAGCTCCGCGACGGCGACAAGAAGCGCTGGCTCGGCAAGGGCGTCCAGAAGGCGGTCGACCACGTCAACCAGACGCTGGGGCCGTCGGTGCTCGGCATGGACTCGCTCGACCAGGCCGCGGTCGACCAGGTGATCCTCGACTGCGACGGCACGCCCAACAAGAGCAAGATGGGCGCGAACGCGATGCTCGGGGTGTCGCTCGCGGTGGCGCGCGCCGCGGCGGAGTCCGTCGGGCTCCCCTTGTGGCGCTACCTCGGGGGCGTGCAGGCGCGCGTGCTGCCGACGCCGCTGATGAACATCGTGAACGGCGGCGTCCACGCCGACAACGGCCTGGAGATCCAGGAGTTCATGATCGTCCCGGCCGGGCTCCCGAGCTTCGACGAGGCGCTGCGCGCCGGCGCCGAGGTCTTCCACACGCTGAAGAAGCTGCTGAAGGACAAGGGGCTCACCACCGCGGTCGGCGACGAGGGCGGCTTCGCGCCGCGCCTCGCGTCGAACGAGGAGGCGATCCAGTACGTCGTCCGCGCCATCGAGGAGGCGGGCTACAAGCCGGGGAAGGACGTCTTCGTCGCCCTCGACTGCGCGGCCAGCGAGTTCTTCGACAAGAAGGCGGGCAAGTACACCTTCGACAAGAAGAGCATCACGAAGGACGAGCTCGTCGGCATCTACGACACACTGGCGCAGAAGTACCCGATCATCTCGATCGAGGACGGCTGCTCGGAGGACGACTGGGAGGGCTGGAAGCTCATCACCGAGCGCTTGGGCGGCCGGGTGCAGCTCGTCGGCGACGACGTGTTCGTCACCAACGTCGAGCGGCTCGAGCGTGGCATCGAGGGCAAGGTCGCGAACGCGATCCTCATCAAGCTCAACCAGATCGGCACCCTGACCGAGACGCTCGACTGCATCCGCCTCGCGACGCAGAACGACTACCGCTCGATCATCAGCCACCGGTCGGGCGAGACGGAGGACTCGTTCATCGCCGACCTCGCGGTGGCGACGAACGCCGGCCAGATCAAGACCGGGAGCCTCTCCCGGTCGGATCGCGTCGCCAAGTACAACCAGCTCCTCCGGATCGGGTTCGAGCTCGGCCAGGGCGCGGTGTACGCCGGCCACGACGCATTTGCGCGTCGCTGATTCGCGACGCATGTTGGGACGGCTGCGGTTGACGTGTCAGTCGAGGTGAGAAGAGCGATGGCGAAATCGAAGGTCGCGGTCATCAAGGTCAAGCCGGAGAACGTGCTCGCGGAGACGGAGCGGCTCTGCGAGCTGGCGGGCATGAAGCAGGCGCTCGCGCCGGGTCACACGACGATCCTGAAGGACAACATCTCCTGGCACTACCCGTTCCCCAGCGCGAACACGACGCCCTGGCAGCTCGAGGGCACCATCCTCGCGCTGAAGAAGGCGGGCTACTCGGACGTCTCGGCGGTGCAGAACAAGACCGTCGTCACGAACGCCTTCAAGGGCGAGGACCTCAACAACTACGTCCCGCTCTTCAAGAAGTACGACGTCCCGGTCCTCTACAACTTCAAGGACTCGGACATGAAGTGGGTCGAGTACCGGCCCAAGGCGAAGATGAACGTGCTGCACCGCATCTTCCCCGAGGGGATCCAGATTCCGGACTACTTCTTCGGCAAGAACATCGTCCACCTGCCGACGATGAAGTGCCACATCTACACGACGACGACGGGCGCGATGAAGAACGCCTTCGGCGGCCTCCTGGCGACCAAGCGCCACTACACGCACACGTGGATCCACCGCACGCTCGTCGATCTCCTCGCGATCCAAAAGGAGATCCACAGCGGTCTCTTCGCGGTCATGGACGGGACGACGGCGGGCAACGGCCCCGGGCCGCGGACGATGTTCCCGGTCGTGAAGGACTACATGCTGGCGAGCGCCGACCAGGTGGCGATCGACGCGGTCGCGGCGAAGATGATGGGCTTCGACCCGATGTCGCTGGAGTACGTCAAGGTGGCGCACGACGCCGGCCTCGGCGTCGGCGATCCGCGCGACATCGAGATCGTGGGCGACGATCCGGCGCAGGTGGCCCGCGAGAGCTGGGGCTTCCACGTGGGCGACAACGGCGCGAGCAAGGTCGGCGACTTCATGTGGTTCGGGCCGATGAAGCGCTTCCAGAAGCTCTTCTTCCACACCCCGCTCGTGAACGTCTTCATCGCGGGCAGCGAGGCCTACCACGACTACTACCGCTGGCCGCTGAAGGACCGGCGCACCTTCGAGACCTGGAAGGCGGAGACGTCGTGGGGCCGCCTCTTCGAGGCCTACGAGCGCGGCGAGAGCGACCGGGCGATGCACCACCACGCGGGCGGCGCCAACGGCGCCCGTGTCGACGCGCGCGCCTAGAACGCCGCCGTCACTCCGGCTGTCGTCCCTCGGCCTTCCGCCTCGGGATGACACCAACTGTTTGCTGTAGTCTGGGTCTGATCCCCCATGAGGACCCTCCAGCAGATGCTGCGCGAGCTCGCGCGGGCGGACGTGTCCGAGTTCGCGGTCGCGAGCGACCGCCTGCCGTGCGTGAAGGTCGCCGGGAAGTACGAGCCCATCGACGAGAACGCGCGCTCGACGGAGGAGATCCTCGAGCTGCTGGTCGGGATGGGGGGCAGCCGCTACGTCGAGGAGCTCGAGTCGCGGCCCGCGGCGTGGACGATTCGGATGGACGGGCTCGGCTCCGTCGGCGTGCAGGCGGTCATGCGCGACGGCCGCGTCCAGGGTCGGTTCGTCCTCATCCGCAAGCCGTCGATCCCGGCGCAGCCCGCCGTCACGGCCAAGGCGGCGACGCGGCCCCCCTCGCGGAAGTCGATCCCGCCGGTGCGCAAGTCCATCCCGCCGTCGCGGGCGGCGACGCGCAAGTCGATCCCGGCCATCCGCTTGCCCAAGGAGTCGAAGCCGTCGCACCGGATCGAGGACGCCGCGTCCGAGCCGCTGCTCCGGGCCGCCGTGGTCAAGCCGAGCAACACGCGCGTCCCGAAGATCGAGGCGCCCGCGGCCGCATCGATGGGGATCGACGCGCTCCTCGCCGCGGCGCGCGAGGCGGGGGCGAGCGATCTCCACGTCGTCTCGGGGCGGCCGATGC
>JBEKGQ010000599.1:0-4770 GCA_050012715.1 Polyangiaceae bacterium | reverse complement strand
GCACGAGCCCGGCGAGGATGCGCCCGAGCCGAAGCGCTTCCTCGCACAGGTCTGGGCGCGTCCAGTCTTCGCCCTTGGTCGCGGCGTACCCCTCGTTGAAGACGAGGTAGATGGCCTCGAGCACGGACGACAGCCGCGCGGTCAGCTCCGTTCCGCGCGGCACCTCGAACGGGACGCGCGCCTCGGTCAGCGTTCGCTTCGCGCGGACGATCCGCTGCGCGATCGTCGGCTCGGGCACGAGAAAGGCCCGGGCGATCTCGTCCGTCGTGAGCCCCCCGAGCAGGCGCAGCGTGAGCGCCACGCGCGCCTCCTTCGAGAGGAGCGGGTGGCAGGCGACGAGCACGAGCCTCAGCAGATCGTCCCCGACGTTCTCGTCGATGGCGGCCTCGAGATCGGGCCCTGCCGCGGGAAGCCCGGAGGCCACCGCCTCGATCTCGTCGTGCTTGCGCCCCTGCATCTGCCGGCGCCGGAGCTGGTCGATCCCGCGGTTCTTCGCCGTCGCCATGAGCCACGCGCCCGGGTTCTCCGGGATGCCCGTCTCTGGCCATTGCTCCATCGCCGTGACGAGCGCTTCCTGGGCGAGGTCCTCGGCGAGGCCGACGTCGTGCACCACGCGGACGAGGCCGCCGATGAGCCGCGCGGACTCGATCCGCCAGACCGCCTCGACGGCCTTCCGCGTGGCGCCGTCGCCCGCTCCGCTCATCGGCGTTCTCTCACGTCCTCACGACCGCTGCTGCTTCGCGACCTCGGCCCGCAGCCGCTCGTCCGCCGCGCGCAGCTCCGGCGTGAGCTCACGGCCGAACTCCTCGGGGTCGAAGATCGGCCGCAGCGTGATCTCGACGCCGCCGTCGAACGGCGCGCGCTTCAGCCACTCGACCGCCTCCTCCATCGACTTCACCTGCCAGATCCAGTAGCCCGCGACGAGCTCCTTCGACTCCGCGAACGGGCCGTCGACGATCGTCCGCTGCGCGCCCGAGAACTTGACGCGCTTGGCCTTCGACGTCGGCAGGAGGCCGTCACCGGCCAGCATCACGCCGGCCTTCACCAGCTCCTCGTTGAACTTCATCATCTTGTCGACGAGCTCCGGGCTCGGCATCTTGCCGGCCTCGGAGCTCGCGTCACCCGGAACGAACACCATCACTCGCATCGCGTTCTCCTTTCACGGTCCCATGCCAGGGTCGAACATCGGGCGCACCTCGGACTCCCCTTCGAAGTCCGGCCAGTACTTGTGGTGGAGCTCCATGAACTCGGTGGCGAGCCTGAGCGCGTCGGCCTTGGTCGGCGCGTTCAGGATGGCCCAGCCACCGATGACCTCCTTGCTCTCGGTGAACGGGCCGTCGGTCACGGTGATCTTGCCCCCGGCGAGGCGGATGCGGGCACCGTCCTTGCTCGGCAGCAAGCCCCCGGTATCGACGAGCGTGCCGTCCTTGCGCGTTCGCTGGATGAAGGCGCCCATGGCTTCCATGAGGGCAGCCGGGGGCGGGGATGCACGATGGGACTCGGAATGGCGGATGAACGTCAGGAATTTCATGGCTCTCCTTCTGGGGTTCGAGAGCACGACGAACGGGGCCGGGCTCGATCGACACGGGCGGTGTCTTTTTCTGTATCCCCCCCGGAAACGACGATGGGGCGGACTATATCCGTGATCGAACCGCACGTTCGCGGACATGAACGCGGGTGGACGAGGCGAGATCCCGGGCGACGTGGTTCGCGGCCCTCGTTGCGGTCGCGGTCGGCGCGGCAGGCTGCGCGACCGGCGCCGGAAATGGCTACGCCGCCGCGAGCGACTCGGGGCTCGACGTCAGCGTGTCGCCGGGGGACTCCGGCGCGGGGCGGGACGGGGGGGAAGCGGCCGTCGCTCCGATGGCAGACGCCGGGATGGGAGCCGAAGCGGAGGCCGGTGGCGCCGATGCTTCTCCTCCGACGGACGCCGCGCCGACCGACGCCGACGCGGCGACCCCGCCCGCGACGGGCCTCACGTGGCCGGTCGGGCAGGCCTTCCCGAGCTTCGCTCCGCCCGCCGCCACGCTCGACGTCGTCAACGAGACGGGCCTCTCCGCCGACATGTCCACGCTCGTCGTGACCCTCGAGGGGCTCGTGAACCGCACGCAGCCCCGCATCTGGGTGACGGATGGAAGCTCGAGCCAGGTGCTCTGGCTGGCCCAGCTCGACGCCGGGACGAACGCGGTGAGCGATCCGCTGTCGCTCGTCACCAAGTACGCGTCCGAGATCGCCGGCATCGTCATCTACGACGACACCGTCGCCGACACGCTCAACCTCGCGACCACCATCGCGGGTGTCGAGGGAGGCATCGTGTCGTCGCCCGCGCTCTCGACGACGCTGATCGCCCCGCCGTACAGCCTCCCCGTCCTCGTCGACCTCCGGACCAACGCATTTGCGTCGAACGTCGCCGTCTACCAGTACGAGCTCGACAACTACGCCTCGCTCACCACCCACCGGCTCATCACCGGTCTCGAGCTGACGATCCCCGATCACCTCCGCGACTACGCGGTCGCGACGAAGGCCATGATGGTGTGGCTGGACCCCACGAACCCCACCGAGGACGCGCTCCTCGAGCAGTTCCTCGCGCTCCTCGAGCCGAACGCCCCGTACCTCGGCTGGTGGACCAGCGAGGGACCCGGGGTGCAGACGGCGGCCACGTACGGCGTCCCGGTCTTCGCCGCGGACTGGTCGATGAACCTCACGGTCCTCGGAGGGGCGCCTCGCGGGTCGACCCCGCCGCCCGCGCCGCCGCCGCCGCCGCTGGAGAACAAGCTCTACGTCGCCATCTTCATGAGCGACGGGGACAACCTTCAGGAGGACGAGGGGCTCATCCCGCTCAAGTGGGCGGACGCGAGCCGCGGGAGCGTGCCGATCAGCTGGACGATCGACCCCGCGCTGGTCGACGTGGCGCCGACGATCCTCCAGTACTTCCAGCGGACCGCGACCGTCGACGATCTGCTCGTCTCCGGTCCGTCGGGGCTCGGCTACACGTACCCGGAGGCGTGGCCGACGAGCCTGTTCGACTCGTACACGAAGCTGAGCGGCTCCTACCTCGGGACGGCCGGGCTCTCCGTCATCACGCTCTGGAACAACGGGGTCGACCTCGGCGCCGACGACGCGGCGTCGTACGCGGCCAACATCCCGAACCTCCTCGGCATGACGATCCAGAACGACAGCGTCGCGAGGCAGTTCGTGGGCGGCACCCTCCCGGTCGACGTGATGGAGGTCTCGTATGCGCCCACCGAGCAGACCCTCGAGAGCGGGCTCGCCAGCGCCGTCTCGGCCTACGACGGCTCGAAGCCGTACTTCGCGGCGATCCAGGGCGACATGAACTACTCGACGATCACGCCGACCAACTTCCTCGACGTGCGGAATTACTACGCCGACGACTCGAACATCGTCTTCGTCCGCGCGGACCACTACTTCCAGCTGATGAGGCGCGCCAACGCGCCCCCGCAGCACCAGCTCTTCACCGGCGACGTGAACGGCGACGGCAGGACGGACGCGTTCTTCTATTACGGAGCGAACGGCGACGAATGGGTTGGGCTCTCGGACGGGACGCAGCTCACCTGGTCCAAGGCGGGGAACATCTCCGGCTTCGGGAACCTGCTCGACGGGTCGCACCAGCTCTTCACCGGGGACTTCAACGGCGACGGCGAGACGGACCTCGCCTTCTATTACAACGGCGACGACAGCGTGTGGCTCGGCACGTCCTCGGGAACGGCCTTCATCTGGGCGCAGATCAGCACGACCACGCTCGGCAACTGGCTCGACGGTCAGCATCGCGTCCACGTCGCCGATTACAACGGCGACGGGAAGGCCGACTTCTCCGTCTACGACAACGCGACCGGCACCAACGGCACCATCTGGATCGGCCTCTCGACCGGGACGTCGCTCACCTGGAGCACGGCCGCGGCCGTCGGCGGTTTCGGCAACCTCCTCGACGGAGCGCACGCCTTCGTCGACGGCGACTTCGACGGCGACGGCAAGGAGGACCTGCTCTTCTACTACAATGGCGACGGCAGCCTGTGGCTCGGCCGCTCGAGCGGGTCGACGCTCACCTTCGGTCAGGTCGGCAGCACCTCCGGGTACGGCAACATCATCGACTACAACCACGATCTCCTCGGCGGGGACTTCAACGGGGACGGCAAGACGGACCTCGCCTTCTATTCGGCAGGGGATGGCAGCCTCTCGTTCGGCCTGTCGACCGGAACGGCCTTCACGTGGGGCGTCGCCTCGAGCACCGCGTCGTCGGGCAACCTGATCGACTTGAACCACCGCCTCTACACCGCCGACGTGAACGGCGACGGCAAGCTCGACGTCGTGAGCTACGACGCGGCCTCGGGCGCGTGGAGCCTCGGCGTCTCGTCGGGCACCGCCCTCGCGTGGAGCGCGGGGGGAAACACCGGGAGCTACGGCGACCTCGTCGATCAGGGCCACCTCCTCTGGCTCGGGAGCTTCGACGGGAGCAAGAACCATGCGCCGCTCTTCTACTCGGGCAGCGACGGCAACTTCTGGATGGGCGACTCGAGCGGCACCGCGTTCACGTGGCACCTGGCGGGCAACACCTCGGGGTTCGGAAACCTGACGCAGTAGCCGCGGTTGCTCGGCGCGGCGCCGGATTGCTGACAGGAGGCTGTCACGGCGGCCGAGCAGAGTGCTCCCCCGACGAGGGAGGAGACCATGACGACCTTTTCGATGACCCGACCGACGGGGTTCCGCCTGCGCGCCGCGAACGAGTTCTAAGGTGGCCCGGCTGCGCGCGGT
>JBEKGQ010000598.1:0-4772 GCA_050012715.1 Polyangiaceae bacterium | reverse complement strand
CGCGAGCAACGAGTTGGGGGAGTTCGAATCGGGGTTGACCGCCCAGTGGTTTGGAGCGGTCACCTCGGTCGTTCTCGGGGGTGTGGGCACGCTTCTGGTCGCTGCCCTGTGGGCCTGGCGCTTCCCGAAGCTCCGTCGTGTCGATGAGTTGCACGACGCTTCGCCCTGAGCGGGCGAGCTTGTCACCCGGTCGGCGACTGACGCGACGCGTAGGATGCGCTAGCTTTCTACCCTGCCCTGGGAGGCTGGCTTGAAGCGACACGAGAACCCGGGAACCGCGACGTTCGCGGAAGCGCTGCCGATGGCTCCTCGCATCGAGTCCGGCGTCCGGGGGCGCGTGACGCTCACCAACCTGGCCCATCCGCCGACGCGTTTCTTCGGCCGTCGCCGCGAGATGTCCGAGCTCCGGACGCTCCTCGTGGAGCATCCGCTCGTCACGGTGCTCGGCCCCCCCGGGATCGGCAAGACTCGCCTGGCGACCGAGCTCGCCCGCCTCCTCCTCGACGAGTTCGGCGATGAGGGGGGCGCCTGGCGTATCGACCTGGCGGACGCGACCGACGCCGACTCCGTCGCGGCCGCCGTCACGCGCACCCTCGCTCTGGGGGCGGCGACGGGGGCTCGCAGCGCCACCGCCAGCGTGGGGGCATCGCTCGGCGCGCGGGGGAAGACCCTCCTCATTCTCGACGCGGCCGACGGCTGCGTGGGGGCGCTCGCCCGTGCCCTCTCCGAGTGGATGGGCGCGGCGCCGGACATCCGCTTCATCGTGACCTCGCGCGCGCGGATCAACGTCGAGGGCGAGGCGGTGCTCGATCTCGGTCCGCTCGGCCAGGGTGGCGGCGCGGCGTCCGACGGGGTCAGCCTCTTCCTCGAGCGCGCGCGCGCCGCCCGGCCCGACTTGCCGCTCGACGAGCGCACGTCGCGGGACGTGCTCGAGCTCGTACGCCGCCTCGACGGCGTGCCTCTCGCCATCGAGCTCGCGGCGGCGCGCACCCGAACGCTCACGCCCGCGCAGATGCTCGAGCAAGAGTCGAGTCGCTTCGATCTCCTCGGCGCGACCGCGCATCACGCAGACCCCAGGCACACATCGCTGCGATCCGCGATCGACACGTCGTGGGAGCTCCTCGACGAATGGCAGAAGGGCGCCCTGGCACAGCTCTCCGTGTTCGCCGGCGGCTTCGACGTCGACGCCGCCGAGGCGGTGATCGACCTCACCCCGTACTCCGGCGGACATCGAGGGATCGACGCGCTTGAAGCCCTGCGCGATCGCTCGCTGCTGTCGGCGAGCGCGTCGGCGGACGACGGCGGCCGACTGCGCTTCTCTCTCTACGGCAGCGTGCGGGAGTACGCGCGCGAGCGGCTCCTCATGCAGGGCGGCCGCGAGGCGGCCGTCCTCCGGCACGGTCGGCATTACGTCGCAGCCGGGCTGCGGTGGGCGGAGCTCTACGACGAGGGCAAAGCCCGCGAGGCCACGGTATGGCTGACCCGTGAGACGGAGAACCTTCTCGCCGCGCACCGCCGTACGTTGCTGCGCGGGCACGAGGGGGCGGAGCTCGCGCTGCAGGCGGCGCTGGCGCTCGACCCGATGCTCGCCGCGGAGGGCCCGGCGACGCTGCGGCTCGCGCTCCTCGACGCGGGCCTCACCGCCGGCGAGCGCGAGGACGTGGGCATCGACCTCCGGGTGCGGGCGCTCGAAGCGCGGGCCGATGCAAACCGGCTGCTCGGGCGAGGCCAGGATGCGGTGGCGGACGCGCAGGCGGCGCTCAAGCTCGCGACGTCCTCAGGCGCGCGAGCGACGGTTGGCCGGGTGCTGCGGGGGCTGGCAGTGCTGGCCCTCATGCAGGGCAAGCTGGCCGACGGGCGCGGCTTGCTCGAACGAGCCTGTACGATCGATCGCGAGACCCATCAGCGGCGCGAGGAAGGACGCGCGCTCGGGCTGCTGGGGAGCGTGGCGGCCCTCGAGGGTCACCTCGACCTGGCGTGGTCGACGCTCGAACGGGCGATCGCCGTTCACCGTGAGGTCGGCGACCTTCGATTCGAGGTGACCAACACGGGAAACCTCGCCGTCGTCGCTCACGACGCGGGCCGCCTCTCGGAGGCGCGCGTGCACTGCGACCGCGCGCTGGCGCTCTGCCGCCAGGCCGGCAATCGCCGCCTCGAAGCCGAGGTGCTCGGTCTCCTGGCGGCCGTCGCTCACGAGGAGGACCGGCTCGAAGAGGCCGGCGACCTCTACGGGCGAGCGCTGTCGATGCACCGCGAGGTGGGCAACCGCCGCGCGGAGGGGACGCTGCTCAGCTACCACGGCGCGCTCCTCGCCGAAGTTGGCGACGTGGAGGGCAGTCGAGCGGCCTACGCGCGCGCGCTCAACATCCTGCGCGAGTGCCGCGACCGCCCGAACGAGGCCCTCGTGCTAGGTGCGCTGGCGGCGATCGAGGCGCGGGAGGGATGCCTGGAGTCGGCTCGCGCCGCGCTGTCGCATGCAACCGAGTGCCTCGAGGGTGTCGACGAGCCGCGCGCACGCGCCGCGGTCCACCTATGGAGGGGACACCTCGAGCTCGCGCTCTCGCGGGAGGCGAGGCTCGAGGGGGAGGACGCCCGCGCGCAGATGCTCGTCGACGACGCGCGTCGTCGGCTGGACGAGACCGATCCCACGAGGGGCGGCGAGGTCCGCCGGGCCGCGGACGTTCGACTCGCGCGTCGCTCGCTGTCGCGCGCCATCGAGGCCATCGGACGCGCCGACTCGATGCCCAGCTCCGCGTTCCTCGAGGGACCTCCGCCCAACGCACCCGCGGATGCCCTCGTCGTGTGCGCGAACGGTCGCTGGTTCCGCACGCCGCACGGTGGGGTCGTCAGCATCGCGCGGTGGCGCCCCCTGCAACGCCTCCTCGAACGCCTCGCCGAACGGCGCGAGATCGCTCCCGGCGAGCCGTTGCCCGTGGAAGCGCTCGTGGCGGCCGGGTGGCCCGGCGAGCGCATGCTTCCGAAGGCGGGTGCGACGCGCGTCTACACGGCGATCGCGTCGCTGCGCCGAATCGGCCTCCGCGACATGCTCGTGCGCGACGAACGCGGCTACTCCCTTCGGACCGACGTTCCGATCGCGCGCGTCTCCGGCCGTTGACGAATTCGCTCCGGGTCGGCCTGACGGCCGCCCCGGCCCGTTGTTCGGGGACTTGCGTCCCCTCGAATTCGCTCCGGGTCGGCCTGACGGCCGCCCCGGCCCGTTGTTCGGGGACTTGCGTCCCCTCGAATTCAGACCTGATTCAGAGCCGCCCCCCGGCCGTTCCCCCCACCATGATCCGGGGGCGATGGTCGCCGCGAAAGGGGTACGGGCTTGGTGAAGCGGCACGAGATCGGACCGTACCGCATCATCCGGCGCCTCGCGTTCGGCGAGCGCAGCGAGGTGCTCCTGGCTCGCGCGCACGGGCCATACGGCTTCGAACGAACGGTCGTCCTCAAGCGCCTCATCGACGGCCACGCCAAGGACCCCCAGTGGCTGCGCCGGCTCGCGGCCGAGGCCATCGCGTACGCGCGGCTCTCTCACTCCGCCATCGTGCGCCTCTACGACTTCATCGAGCTCGACGACACCCCAACGCTCGTCCTCGAGTACGTGCCCGGCATCTCGCTCGAGGCGCTGCTTCGAACCAAGACCGATCGCGGGGAACGCCTGGGCGACCCCGAGATCATCTACATCGGCGCGCGCGTCTTCGCCGGTCTCGCGGCGGCTCACGGCGCACGCCACCCGGAGACGGGGGAGTTCTCCCCGGTCATTCACCGGGACGTGAGCCCGGGGAACGTCCTCGTGTCGACGCACGGGGAGGTCAAGCTGAGCGACTTCGGCATCGCCCGCGTCGCGGGCGTCAGCGAGAAGACGCCGTCGGGGACGCTGCTGGGAACGTACGGCTACATGGCGCCCGAACAAATCGTCGGCGACAGCGTGACGGTGCGCGCAGACGTGTACGGCGCTGCCTTGCTGCTCTGGGAGATGCTCGCCGGGCGCCACGCGTTCGACCGGGACTCACTGCCCGAGCTCGAGATCCTCCAGGCGATGGCCGAACCACGCATCCCTCCCATCGAGCGCCTCCGGCCGGATCTCCCGCAGACGCTGTGCCGCGCGCTCGGCCGCGCCCTGCGCGCCGACGCCGACGAGCGGATCGGCGCGCGCGACATGCTCGACGAGCTGCGCGGGCTCGTGCAGTCCGCGGACGCTCGTGCATCCTTGGCCGACGATCTCGGCCGCGCCCGGCGCGCCGTTTCGACGATCCCCGACGCTCCACCCGTCGGTCGCGCCTGGACCGCGTACGCGGCCGCCGTGGACCCGGACGCGACGACCGACCACGGGATTGCGATTCCGGCGGACATGCCCGAGCCCTCGTCGACCGTTCCCGCGCGAATCCGTGCGCGCCTGGACAGCGACACACCGACGGCCATCGTGGCGCCGATCCCCATCCCGATCGCCCCCACGAGCCCGCACGCCCAGTCGGTCCCGCCCCCCCAGCCCAGGCGTAGCCGCCGCTTCCTCGCCTACCTCCTCGCAACCGCAGTCGTCCTGGCTCCGCTCGCCGGCGGGGCACGCCCGGTCGGTCAAGCGTCTTCGACGCAGCCCCGGCGCGCGACCCGATCCTCCCTGGCGGCCGCGGTCGAGGGCCGGGTCGACGACGCGCGAACGGAGTCGGCGTCACCGGTCCCCGCGGACGTCGGCATCCTGGAGACCCCCGACGGCATGGCGAATCATCGCGTGTTCGTGGACGGTGTGGTGCGCGGCACAGGAGGCCAGA
>JBEKGQ010000597.1:0-4774 GCA_050012715.1 Polyangiaceae bacterium | reverse complement strand
AGCCCATCGTGTGCGAGCTCCTCGGCATGGAGTGCAACGTCCCGACGGACATCGCGTTCTCCTTCTCGGGGCTCGCGCTGCGCGGCGGCACGAGGGGTCCCCACGCCGACGGGTGGGGGCTGGCCCTCTACGAGGGGCGCCGCGCACGCGTCTTTCTCGAGTCGTCCGCGGCGGCGACGAGTCCCCTGGCGCGCCACGTCTGCGACCATCCGAGCAAGACCCTCCTGGCCGTCGCGCACGTCCGGCGCCGCACGCGTGGCAAGGTCTCGCTCGCGAACACCCATCCTTTCCACCGTGAGCTCTGGGGTCGCAGCCTCGTCTTCGCGCACAACGGAACCGTTCGCCACGCGCACGCGCTGCCGCTCGGGCGCTTCCGCCCCATCGGCAACACCGACAGCGAGTACGCGTTCTGCGCCCTGCTCGCCGCCCTCGATCGTCGCTTCGGCGACCGCTACCCTGCCCGCCCGACGGAGCTCTGGAGCGCGGTGGCGGACATCGGGGCCCGCATCGGCCGCGGGGGAACGTTCAACTTCCTCCTCGCGGACGGCACCCACCTCTTCGCGCGGTGCGCCACGAAGCTCTGCTACCTCATTCGCCGGTCACCATTCGGCCCCGCCACGCTGGCCGACGACGAGGTGCGGGTCGACTTCGCCGCGCTGACGACCCCGAGCGACCGGGTCGCGGTGGTCGCCACCGCGCCGGTGACCCGCGACGAGACCTGGGTCTCCGCCGAGAGCGGAGCGTTGTGGGTGTTCCGCGGGGGCCGGCTCCGCGCCACGGTCACCTCCGACGGAGCCGCTCTCTCCCCGGCGCGGGGGTGATACGACGCTCCCGTGTCCTCCCCGCGCCTCTCCCCGTTCCTCCTCGGCGTACGCTGCTTCGCGTGCGACCGCCCGCACGATCCGCTCACCCTCCTCGGCGTGTGCGCCGCGTGCGGTCTACCGCTGCGCGTCGACTACGATCTCGCCGCCGTCCGGGCCGCGGGGACGTTCACGCGGCAAGCGCTCCCCCACCGGGTCCCGTCGCTGTGGCGGTACCGCGAGGTGCTCCCGCTCGCCGAGGGCGACGAGTCTTCGCTCGTCGAGGGATTCACGCCGCTCCTGCCGGTGGGCGAGCGCGTCTTCGTCAAGGACGAGTCGCGCAATCCCACCGGGTCGTTCAAGGCGCGCGGCATGGCGGTCGCGGTGTCCGTGGCGAAGCTCCTCGGGGCGCGCGCGCTCTCGGCGCCCTCGGCCGGCAACGCCGCAGGCGCCCTCGCCGCGTACGGCGCCCGCGCCGGCCTGCCGGTCACCGTCGCGATGCCGGAGGACACGCCGCGCGCGTTCGTCGAGGAGTGCCGCCTCTACGGCGCCGACGTCCGCCTCGTGCCGGGCACGATCTCGGACGCGGGCAAGCACCTCCGCGAACATGGACCGGCCGGCGCCTTCGACGTGTCGACGCTGCGCGAGCCGTACCGCATCGAAGGCAAGAAGACGATGGCGTACGAACTCGTCGAGCAGCTCGGCGGCCGCTTGCCCGACGTCGTCCTCTATCCGACCGGCGGAGGGACGGGACTCGTCGGCATGTGGAAGGCCTTCGACGAGATGGAGGCCCTCGGCTGGATCGCGCCCGGCGCGCGCCCGCGGCTCGTCTCGGTGCAGGTCGAGGGCTGCGCCCCCGTCGTGAAGGCCTTCGCCGCTAACGCCGAACGGACCGACCCGTGGGCCGATCCCCACACGCGGGCGTACGGGCTGCGCGTGCCCGCGCCCCTCGGCGGATTCCTGTGCCTGCGCGCGCTCCGCGAGACCCGGGGTACCGCCGTCGCCGTGATCGAAGAGGCGATGGAGCGAGGGACCCGCGAGCTGGCCGCGCGCAGCGGCATCGACGTGTGCCCCGAGGGAGGCGCCGCGTGGGCGGCCCTCGGCCTGCTGCGGAGCGGCGGGTTCGTGAAGGAGGGCGACGAGGTCGTCGTGTTCAACACCGGAACGGGGCTGAAGTACCGGTGAGCCGTGGCGCTACCGCGGCTCGAGCCCCACGTGACGCTCGAGCCGCTCCACGCGCCCACGCAGGACCTCCGCGGTCCAGACGGTGCTCGTCGCGCCAGTCGTGGACCAGGAGCGTCAGCTCCCGCACGTCGCACGCGAGCTCCGCCAGTGACGTCGCGAGGCGGACGTCGCGCTCCACGGAACCGCGGTGCACCCGGTCGATGTCTCCGCGCAGGCCGGACATCTCCGCCTTCAGCCCGGCGACTTCGGACCGGAGCTCGGCCCGGAGCCCCCCCACCTCGGTCCTGAGCTCGGTCCGGAGCCCACCCACTTCGGCCTTCAGCTCGGTCCGGAGGTCTTCGAGCCGCTCATTGGTCGCGTTGACGCGCCCGTTGAGCGTCTTCATCTCGCCCTAGATGGCCCGGAGAACCTCGAGCCGCTCGTCCATGAGCCCCCTCCATGATAGCGCGCTCGGGGTTTACGCCACGTGCCAGGCGTGACCGCTGGATTTCCCCGGGTTCTGTGGAGGGTCGAGTGTCCCGGACGGAAATGGGGGAGAAATGGGGGTGTCCGCGGCCAGGTGGGCGGGCGACATCCTGAAGTACCGTTGAGCCGTGGCATCTCTCCTCCGGCTCTGCGGGCCCCTCGCCGCACTGGGGCTCGCGCTCGCCGCTTGCGCTCGTGCGCCGCAGGCCGTTCCAGCCTCCGCCGCGCCTTCGGCCCCCCAGCGCACCCGGCTCGTCATGCTCGGAACGGGCACCCCCATCGCCGATCCCGATCGCTCCGGCCCGAGCCTCGCCATCACGGTGGACGACGCCGTGTACGTCGTCGACGCCGGACCCGGCGTCGTGCGCCGCGCTGCCGCGGCGGCCCGACAGACGCCGGCGCTGGCGGTGAAGAACCTAAAGCGCGTGTTCTTCACGCACCTGCACTCCGATCACACCCTCGGCTACCCCGACTTGATCCTCGGCCCCGCGGTGCTGCATCGCCGCGCTCCCCTCGTCGCCTATGGCCCCCGCGGGCTGGGCGACATGACGACGCACGTCCTCGCCGCATGGAAGAAGGACATCGACGTCCGCGTGAACGGCCTCGAGCACGGCGACGCCGAGGCTTACGCGGTGGACGTCCACGAGATCGACCCCGGCGTCGTGTACCGGGACGAGCGGGTCACGGTTCGCGCCTTCGCGGTGCGACACGGCTCCTGGGACGAGGCGCTGGGCTACCGCTTCGAGACGCCCGATCGAACCATCGTGATCTCAGGCGACACGGCCCCGACCGACGAGGTCGTCCGGGCCTGCGACGGCTGCGACATCCTCGTGCACGAAGTGTATTCGCAAGAGGGGTTCGCGAAGCTGGACCCGGCGGACCAGAGGTATCACGCGGCGTTCCACACGTCGGCGCCGGAGCTCGCCCGGGTGGCGGTCGCGGCCAGACCCGGGTTGCTCGTGCTGTACCACCAGCTCTTCTTCGGCTCGTCCGAGGCCGCGCTGGTCGATGAGGTCCGGGCCGGCTACCCGGGCGCCGTCGTCTCGGCGCACGACCTGCAGGCATTCTGAGGTGGGTTGTCGCAGGGGCGCCTTCTAGGCCTCTTGGTTCTTATTGCGGAGGCGTCCTGCGAAGCGCGCCGCCGTCCGCCACGCAGTGGACGGGCGTCCCTCCCCCTGGACAGCCGAGGCGCTCCTCGAACGCGGTACGCATGCCGCCGTCCAATTAGTTAGGTCCGCAGGTTGTCACGTACCGAACGGCTTGTGACAGCGTTGGGCTCTGGGATTCGCTTGGTCCTCAGGATCGGCTAGGACCACCTGCACGCCCGCCGATGCGACGCCGTGGAGCACGACGGCTTCAACCTGCACGCCGGCGTGTCCATCCCCGCGAAGCGCGGAAGATGCTCTGCGAGGCAAGGATGGCGCAGCAAAGGCTCTGCCCCAGCGGGTTCCGTTCGCAGGGCCATGACTTCGACGTCCCGGTCCGGGGAGCGCGCGTTTACATCCGGAAGTGCACACTCTTCTCCTCGCTCCTGGTCCTCGCGCTGGCGATGACTCCGACCGCTTCGGCGAGCGCGGACGAACCTCCCGTTCCGTCGCTCGTGCCGCCGATGCCTGAGCCGGCGACGCGCTGGTACGGCTGGCAGGCGCTCCTCGCCGACGTTCCATCGTCGCTCATGATGACGGCATTCTTCAACGATGACTTGCTGGTCTCGGCCGTGGGGGCTTCCGTCTTTCTCCTCGTGCCGCCCGCCATTCACCTCGCGCACGGGCACCCCATCAAGGCGATCGTCAGCTTCGCGATGCGCGCCGTCGCGCTCGGTGGCCCGCTCACCATCGGCCTCTACGCGGCGCACAAGGACTGCCAGAGCGGCGGCGACCTGTGCGGGTGGGCGGAGAGATCTTCCTGGCCGAGAGCGCCATGCTGACCATCCCGGCGGCCTTCGTCGTCGACGATGTCGCCATCGCCCGCTAGCGTGTTCCGCCGCCGATGGTCCCCGATGCCGCGCTCATTCCGTGCGCGGCCCCGGTGTCCCACGGTGGGTTCGTCCTGGGGTGCAGGGCCTGCGGTTCTAGCGACGCAACTTCCCCGCCGTCGGCCGATGGGGGCGTGACCAGCCAGTCCTGGCATCCGGCCTAGCCGTACTACACACCGCCATGCCGGCGGCCGCCGCCGGGGGCAGTCTGTTCGCGCAGCTCGATGGACGAGTTCGGCGCCGTCAAACTGCACGTCGGCATGCTCGCGCGCTACCTCGCAGACGCGGACCGACGCGCATCGGGCGTCTACTACGTCGACAACCACTTGCGTCCGTACACCGGCAAGCG
>JBEKGQ010000596.1:0-4779 GCA_050012715.1 Polyangiaceae bacterium | reverse complement strand
TCAGGCCGTCGAACGTGTCGAGGATGATGACGCGCATCTGGATGGTCTCGCGCGGTACGACCGGGAACTTCGTCGTCAGCCACCCGCTCCCTCCGCCGTAGATGTAGACGCTCCCGTCGACCGCGGTCGCCGTGTCGTTCGGACCGAGCGCGGCTCCGTCGTAGCCGGTGCCGGCGAGCGAGCCGAAGATCGACTGCGACGCGTTCCCCGCCATGCCGACGCACGTCTCGAGCGCCGCGGAGTTGTCCATCGTCAGCCCGGCCGGCCCCGGCGCCGGCGGGCAGAGCTGGAAGAAGCCGCTGTTGATGGTGATGGCGAGGCCGTTCTTGTCCTTCGCGACGTTCTGCCCCTGGAACCCCTGGCTCGTCACGAGCACGAAAAACGAGTCGTTCGCGGCCGAGTTCCACCACTGGTTGAACTCGGAGCTGAAGAAGGCGAAGTCGAAGGTCACCGTCTGCACGTTGCTCGGGATCTTCACCGTCAGATCGAGCTCGGCCCAGTCCTGCACGCTCACGTCCCCCGAGACCGTGCCGTCACTGAGCGACGCGCAATCCTGTCCCACCAGCGGGATGTCCGAGCACGCGTCGTTCAGGTGGAAGCCCGCGGGATCGAGCGCCGGATCGCTCCGCGGATCGGCGGCCGCCCAGATGCCGTTCGCGAGGCCCACCATCGTCTTGCCCTGCTGCGGCGTGTTCTGCCCGAAGCTCGACGCGATGTTCACCTGCACTGGCTTGGTCATCGACGTCCACAGCGTCTCGCCGGGGCCGAGGCCCTGCACTTGCCCCCAGGCCGCGCTGACGAGCGGGTCGAAGATCGTCCCGGCGTTGGTCACCGAGTGCTGCTGACAGAGGTCCGCCGCGCGGGCGAAGTCCGTCGGCGAGCCGGGCGCCGTGGCCGGGATCGTCTCGCAGGTGAGCACGGGGTTGTCGACGATCCCGTCGCAGTCGTTGTCGATGCCGTCCCCGATGAAGTCGAAGGCCTCGGGGTTCACCTGCGCGTTGTTGTCGTCGCAGTCCATCGGCGTCGTGTACCCGTCGCCGTCGCAGTCGGGGTGGCCACAGCCGTTGATCAGGCTCGCCTCGGAGCCACCGTCGCCCGCGCCGTACCCGCCGGACTTCGCGCCGCAGCCGCCGACCGACGCCGCGAGGGACGCAAGCCCCGCGGCGATGAAGCAACCCGCCGTCCGTCGATTCATCGGCGCCTCCTACTGCGAGCTCACCTGATCGCTCGCCTCGCCGTTCGCCCCGTTGGGAGCGGTCTGCGACCCGTTCGTGCCGCCGGCGCCTCCCTGGCCACCCCCGCCGTTCGTGCACTGCGTGTCCGTCACCGTCGGCGAGCCTCCCTTGTAGATGATGCACACGGAGGGGCCCCCGCTGCCACCCGCCGCGCCGCCGCCCTCCCCGCCGGGACCGCCGTTGGCACCCGCCGCGCCCGACCCGCCGGTCCTCGTGCTGCACGTATTGCTGTCCGTCGCTCCGGTTAGGCCCGCACCGCCCTGCCCGCCCCCGCCCCCGGGACCGCCCGCGCCGCCGGGGCCGCCTGCCCCGCCGTTCGCGGTCACCATCGTGGTCTGGTTCACGACCACCGTGGAGGACACGACCGCGATCGCGAAGCTCCCACCTCCGCCGTGACCGCCGACGCCCGGCTGCCCGCCACAGCCGCCACCGCCGCCGCCGCCGCCGCCACCACCCGCGATGTTGTCACTGCACTCCGTGCAGAGGTTGCTGATGTCGCCGTGCGACGTTCCGCCGCCGCCGCCGCCGCCGCCGCCACCACCGCCCGGCGTCCCCGACTGCCCGATGCCGCCCGCCGCCGGGAGGTAGTCCCCCGTCGAGTCGAACCCGCCGATCGTCGCCCCGGGGTTCCCGTTGGAGCCCGGGAAGCCCTGGCCACCCGAGCTGGTCACCGGGGGAGCCGGGTTGGCGCTGCCCGACGAGGCCAGGCTGCAGGCTCCCGACGGCCCCGGACTGCCGGCGCCCCCGGCCGTTCCGCCGCCGGGCACCTGCGTGCCTCCCGTACCTCCGCTCCCCTGGTTCACGCCAGCGTTCGCGCCCTGGCCGCCAGCGCCGCCGTTGGCGCCCGAGCAACCCGTCCCGCCACCGCCCGCCGCCTGCCCGCCCTGCCCGACGCCGCCGGCGCCCCCGGGGTTCCCGGCGACGCCCGTCGTTCCCGCCGCGCCGGCCGAGCCCTGACCGGCGTTGATCGTGCAACCGGCGACGGTGACGCCCGTCGACGACGAGACGATCAGCACGCCGAAGCTGCTGATGCCGTCGCCCGTCGTGGTCTGCCCCTGGGCGTCGTTTGACGTGATCGAGAAGAGCTGGATGTCCTGCGCCGCGTTGAGGCCGTTCGCGAACACCCCGACCGCGTTGGGGCTGTCGATGGCGGTGACGTTCGTCGTCGCGCGCTGCCACGCGTTCGACGCGTCGTAGCCGCCGTAGATGCTGACGCCGCTCACCATCTTCACCTCCTCGGGGTACGCGCCCTTGGAGACGTAGACGTCCTTCAGCGGGGTGGAGGCGGCCGCCAGCAGGATTCCCTTGCCGATGGTCTTCACCGGCTCCTGCATCGTACCGGGGTTCGTGTCCTGGCCCGTCACCTCGTCGACGAAGATCGCATCGGCGATGGTCCCGTCGATGCCGTCGCAGTTCGAGTCGATGAACATGAGGTCCGGCTTGTCGGTCGTGCCTCCCAGCTTGCACTCGCACCCCCCCGTCGGCGGGGGCGGGGTGAGGCTCGTCACCTGGGTGAACGTCCCGTTCGAGTACTCGAGGTGCACGTACCCCGGGTCGCACGTCCACGAGCAGGCGACCGCCCCCGCGTCGCCACCCGCGTCGCCGCCACCGGCGGCGGGCGAGCAGTTCGTCATCGCGTTGGTGACCGTCGCGCAGGGCGCCGCGCCCTGCACGCAGTGAAGGGCCGTCGGATCGCACGTCCAGAGGCCGGCGCACGCGTTCGTGTCGAGGCGATCGCACACCGAGTCGCCCGGCATGCACGGCAGCGTCTGCACGCAGTTCATGATCGGATCGCAGAACTCGCCCGTGGGGCAGTTCCCGTCGTCCGGCGTGTGGACGCACATGTTGGTCATGGCGTTGCACGAGTCGTCGGTGCACGGGACGCCGTCGTCGCAGTTCATCGGCTTGCCGGTGGGGATGCAGAAGCCCCCCATGCACTGGAAGCCGCCCGTCGCCGAGCAGAGCGTCGCCGACGTGCAATCGGTGTTGTGCACGCACGTCGCCGCGTCCGGCGGTGGGGTCGCGCCTCCCGCCTCGACCTTGCCCGAGTCGACGTCGCCGCCGCTGCTGCTCGAACCGCCCTCGACGCCTCCCTCTTCGCCGAGGTTGTTGAACGCCGAGCTGCCGTTCGCGCAGCCGTACCCGTAGACGATCGCGCTGCCGAGCAGACCAATGGCCAAGAAACGACGCATCGTTCGCATCCCCGCTCCTCGCTGGCTATCCCAAGTGACGCAGGCGACCCACGCCCGCGGACGGTGGAATCCTACAATGCGGGCGGGACGCGTCTACTGGAACATGTTCTAAGAGACGCAGACTTAATCCAGCCGCGGCGGAGCGCCCCCACGACCGGCCCAGGCGACGCCCTCTACTTAACGACGCGCAAGTACGGCGGAAGCTCGCGCTTCTTGCCCTTCGACGCCGCGGGGGTGCCGCGGTGCGCGGGGGCGCGCTTCGGCGTGGGGGCCGACGACACCACCGGGCGAGTCGAGGCGGCCTGCACCGTCTCCCCCCGGATGGGCCGCGGGGCCTTGGGCTTCTTGGCCGCCTGGGCATCGGCGTCGGGCACCGCCGTGAGCGCCGGACGCTTGCGCGGGCGCTTCGCCTTGCCGCCGTCGCCCTTCGCGTCCTTCTCCTTCGTCGTCCCCTTCTTCGCCCCGTCGACCGCGCGCATCGGCGTCGGCGGCGCGGGCGCCGGCTGCTGCTGGCCCCCCCGCGAGAGTGGCACCTCCGCGGGCACGTCGTCCGGCCAGACCATGCCGCGCCCGTCCTCGCCCACCATCGCGAAGACGCTCGCCCACGGCACGACGCAGAAGAACGGCGACCGGTTGAAGCTCAGCGTGCAGCTCATCCCCTCCTCGTCGAGGCGCAGGTCCGGGATGGGCACCGCCATGTTCAGCCCGATCTGGAGCACGAGCTGCGGCTGCTTCTTGAACCACGGAGGAACGACGACGCTGGCCTGCCGCGGGTCGAGGTGGACGAAGATGCCGCGCTCGTTGCTGCGTTCGAGCAGCGCGAGGGCGACCTCTTTCTTCGGCGGCAGGGGATGGGGGCTCGACATGTTCCTCGGAAGAGACGGGAGCCAGTTAGCGCGGAGCGCCCTCGGGCGCAAAGCGCCGTCGACCGGAAATGCTACTACGGCCTCGTGGCGCGCGCCTCCGTCGTCCACCTCGCAACGCCGCCCGCCCCACGCCTCGTGCCGGACGGCGTCTTCGACGCGTTCGGGTGGTGCGCGAGCGACGTGCTCGAGTGGCGGGCCCCGGCGGGCGTGTGGGACGACGCGACGCCCATCGACGGAGCCGATCCGGCGCGCATGGTCTTCGTCACCCGCCGCGGGGTGGCGGAGTTTCTCCCGCGCGAGCTCGCGTGTCTCCACGCCTTCGGCCTCGGGCTCACCGACGAGGAGGCGCTCGCCCCGTGGGCCATCGACGACGCCACCGACCGCCTCCACGCGCGCCGCGTTCGCCCGCACGACGCGCTCTGGCTCGCGGCGGACAACCTGAATGCGCTCTTTTGGGGCCTCCACGACTGGGCGCACTTCCACAGC
>JBEKGQ010000595.1:0-4780 GCA_050012715.1 Polyangiaceae bacterium | reverse complement strand
AGCGCGGCCAGGATGGGCGCGTGCTGGACCCACGGGAGGTCGAAGCGGCGCGCCACGACGCCGGCGAAGGGGACGACCGCCACCCCGACGCACAGCACGGTCGCCCGCTCGGCCCTTCGCATCATGCCGTCGGGCACGGCCACCCGAAGCGCCTCGGCCTTCGCGCTGCCGTAGCTCACCATGAAGGACCCGGCGAGCGCGACGAGCACGAGGACGAGCATCGGGGCGCTGTCGTGGAAGAGCACGGCGAGGCCGGCGAGGATGAAGAACTCGCCGTACCGATCGACGGCGGCGTCGAGGAGCGCGCCGCCGACCGAAGCGCTGCCGGTCTTGCGGGCGAGCATGCCGTCGACCGCGTCGCCCAGCGAGGCGAACAGGATGGCCCCGGTGGCCCAGCCGAACTGGTCGAACGCCAGCGCGCAGCCCGCCACGAGGCCGGCGACGAGGGAGACCACGGTGACCTCGTTGGGCCGAACCCCGAGGGCGGCGAGCCCATCCACCAGGGGGGACAGCAGCCAGTCGAGCAGCGCCCGTCCCGCCTTGCGATACCGCTCCGTCGCTCGACCGTCGTCCATCTCGTCCACCTCGTAGCTATGTGTCTTCGAGACACTGCGTTGGACGTGCCATCGATGCGTAAAAGAACGCAAAGCGCGCAAGTACGCGAAATGAGCAGGGCCGCTTCTCCCCGTTCCGGGAGCCTCCGCCGGCCGGACGTCGCGATTCGTGTTGGCAAAGGGCCACTGTGGACAGGCACACGTGCACCCGCCCCTTCGCGCCGCGTATGCGGTTTCGCCGCCGGAGGCGGCCGGCCCTATCCTCCCGGCCCATGCACGTCCAGGACATCGTGGCTCTCGCCCAGGCGGCCGTCGCCGGGGAGGAGGCCGCCCTCGCCGCCTTCTACACCGCCCTCCAGGCCCACATCTTCGGTGGCGAGGGCCACCTCGGCCGGCACCTCGGCGTCGAGGTCGTCTCGGTGGCGCGGGACGCGGTCACGATGCGGCTTCCGTGGCGCCCCGCGCTCCGCCGCGTCGGGGACATCTTCCACGGCGGGGCCATCATGGCCCTCGGCGACCACGTGGCGGGGTGCCTCTTCAACACGGATCCGCGCATCATGGCCACGGGATCGACGGGGCTCACGACGGACTTCACCATCTCATTTCTCCGCGGCGCTGGGGCGGGCGAGGCCATCGTCGGCACCGGGGCCGTGCTCCGGCGGGGCCGCCACGTGACCTTCATGCAGATCGACGTGCGCGGCGAGGTCTCCGGGCGCACGATCGCCACGTGCCGCACGACGTACCTGACGGTGCCGATGGCGCGTGTAGGCGCGCGCGTGGGCGAGGGCAAGGGCTGATCGGCCGTCGTGCGCTCCTGGCCGGGACGACCGCGGCGGCGGCGTTCGGAGCGATCGAGCCTGCTCGCGCCGACGCCGAGCCCGACTGGCGACCGCGGGACCTCGACGTGCGCGAGGTCCGGGAGCCAGGCTCCCTCAGCTCGCTCTTCGTCCTCGCCACGCCGCGGCATCTCGAGCGCTACGAGCGCGTGCCGCTCGTGGTCTTGCTCCACGGGCTCGGCGAGACGGGCGACGCTCGCATGGGCGCCTGGGCGTGGCTCGAGCGGTACGGGCTGGGGACCTCGTACGATCGCCTCCGCGCGGCGGGCTCGATGCGCGGCCTCGTGATCGCGTGTCCCTACATGCCCGATCTCCCCATCGCCGACCCCCGCGCCTTCGACGAGTACGCGCGGTGGCTCGTGGACGCGGTGGTGCCGCGCGCCCGGCGCGAGGCGCCCCCGGCATTCGACCGCCCGGACCTCACCTACCTGGGCGGCTGCTCGTTGGGCGGCCACTTCTCGCTCGAGCTCCTCCTTCGCCGGCCGGAGGCCTTCGGGGCGTGGGCGGGCGTCCAGACCGCCATCGGCGAGGCCGCGGGGGAACGCTACGCGGCGCGTCTCGCGCAGTCCGGTACGCACGCGCTGCTCGTGGAGACCAGCACGGAAGACCCCTTCCATGCGGGGAACGTGGCGCTCTCTCGCGCGCTGACGCGCGGAGGGATGGAGAGCACGTTCCTCGAGCTCCCCGGACCGCACGACCAGCCTTGGCTCCGGCGATCCGGCACGGCGCGAATGTTGTCGTGGCTCGATGATCGGCCCCGGCCCGAGCGCCGTCCCGACCCGCCCGATCGCTACGCGGCGCCCCGCTGAGAAGGTCCGCGAGCGGCTTTTCCCGGTTGCTCTGAGGCCAAGGCCGCCGTAACAATCACGCCCATGGATAAGACGCTTCGCTGCACCAACTGCACCTGGCGCGGCACGTGGGCCGAGGCCGCGGCCACGCGCGTGCAGCCGACGCCGCTGGCGCCTCAGCTGGAGGAGATCCAGCGCGCCTACGAGGAGAAGCAGATCGAAGAGGAGCAGCTCGGAGGCCACCGGCCGCCGCCCTGCCCCATCTGCGGCCACCACCTCGTCGCGGTGAAG
The DNA here is from genome assembly GCA_050012715.1 of Polyangiaceae bacterium. Classification (GTDB taxonomy): domain Bacteria; phylum Myxococcota_A; class Polyangia; order Polyangiales; family Polyangiaceae; genus Palsa-1150. The sequence goes on along the minus strand of JBEKGQ010000595.1, from coordinate 2,311 downwards.
CTCCACCGGTCGCACGCCGCGACGTGAGCGCGAACGGGCCGACCGCTAGCTCGTCAGCTCGACGAGGAGGCGCGTCCGTCCGACGAGGAGCTCGTCGTTCGCGACGAGCTCCTGCTCGCCCTTGATGCGCACGAAGACGCCGGTGCGCGAGCCGAGGTCCGTCAAGAGGATGGTCCCCGCCGTCTCCTCGATGAGGCAGTGCTGCTCGCTCACGAGCGGGTCGCTCGGGAACACGAAGTCGCCGTAGGCGCTGCCGATCTGCAGCGTCGTCCCGCGCGCGAGGACGCACGCGCCGAGGGCGCCGCCGATGAAGATCTGCACCACGCGGAACGACGAGAGCCACTTGGGCGACGAGTAGAAGTACGTGGGGCCGGGGTCGGGCCCGTCCTTCGGGATCGGGTTGCGCTCGATGCGGAGGAGCTGGTCGCCGACGATGAACTCGTCCCCCGGGCCGAGCTCGACGGCGGCCTTGATGCGCAGGAAGACGCCGTTGCCGGCCTCGAAGTCGTGCAGCCAGAGGCGGCCGTTGCGGAAGCGGACCGCGGCTTCGCGCGGGTGGCAGAAGGGCTCGTTCGGGAGGACGATGCCCCCGGCCGAGCCGATGATCGCCTCCGTGCCCTTGGGCTGGTAGACCGACGGCCCTCCGCCCATGCTGCGGACGACGGTCATCTTGAAGTAGACGCGCTGGCTCTCGACCGCGGGGCTCGACGGCACCGCCCCCGCGGGCTCGCCGGACGCCGGCTTCTCGAGCTCGCCGTCGGCCATGACGCGCGACTTCTTCTGCGTCGCGAGCTTCTGCACGTCGACCTTCGGCGGGAAGTCGAGGAGCTCCATCCCCCCCATCGCGCGGCCCTCGATGATCTCGTCGAAGCGCCCCTCGCGCAGCGCGAGCGCCATCTCGAGCTGCTGGCCCTTCATGAGCTGGCGAACGAAGGGGGCGACGTCGTCGCGGCTCACGTGCTCGGCGTAGGAGCGCTTGTGGCTCTTGATGATGCGCCCGCCGTCGGCGAAGAGGTGCGTGATGATGTGCGGCTTGCCGAGGCCGCTGTCCTCGGTCTGGATGTGGAACGTCTGGGCCTTGTACTTGACGTTGTTGTTGAACCCGACCTGCGCCCGGAGGAACGCCGGGCGGACCATCTCCTGCTCGAGCTTCTTCAGCTCCTCGGCAGACCAGTGCTTGATGGCGTCGTCGAGGGGGCCCTGCTCGCTCGCGACGCCCTCCATCCGCTCGAAGGCGAGCTTGGCGAGGACGGCCGACGGATCGATGCGGAGCGCCTCGGCGAGGAGCTCTTGCCCCTCGGAGTCGTTCGGCCCGTTCGTGGCCCACGCGGCGAGCAAGGCGACGGCGTCGTCGGGCCTTCCCTTGTCGATCAGCCACTTGGCGACGCGCGCGGCACTGGCGCGAGCCGGGGTGGGGCCGGATACCATGCCCCACCATCATCCCCGCGGGCGCCACACGCGTGCAAGTACCCTCTCGACTTTCGTCCAAGACCGCGGCCGCCGTTGCCGCCGTGCTTGCCTTGACGGCGGTGCTTGCGGCGCGAGCGCTCCTCGCGGAGCGGCAGACGGTGGACGACGTGTTCATCTTCCTTCGCTACGCCCGGAACCTCGCCGTCCACGGGGTCTATGCGTTCGACGCCCGACCGGCGGGACGCGGGTTTGCGCCGGTCGAAGGGACGTCGAGCGTCGCGTGGACGGCCGCGCTGGCGCTGCTGTGGAAGGCCGGGTGGCGCGGCCTCGGAGCGGCGAAGGCGCTGTCCCTCGGGGTCGCGCTGGTGGTGCCGGCGGGGTGCGCGATCGCGGTGAGGCGAGGGGGTCTCGGCGGGTCGCCATCCGGGCCGCTCCTCATGGCGGTCCCGGCGCTCGCGCTCGCCCTCGACGCGGACTACGCGACCTGGGCCGTCTCGGGCATGGACACGGCGCTCTTTTCCGTGGCATGCGTGGCGTGCGTCGCCTTCGTGACGTCGCCGCGCGTGGCGGCCGTGCTCCTCGGGATGCTCGCGTGGGTCCGCCCCGAGGGGCCCCTCTTCGCCGCCGCCGGGGTCCTCGCGCTGGCCGGCGACCGCCGGTCGCTCGTCCGGCTGGGCGTCCTCGCCGCCGTGCCCATCGCCGTGCTCACCGGCCTGCGGTGGGCGTACTTCCACGACGTCGTCCCGAACACGTTCTGGGCGAAGATGAACGCGGTCGACGGCAAGGACTACACGGGGCTCGGCTACGTCGCCTCCGCGCTCGGCCGGCGTCCGCTCCTCTTGCTCGTCCTGCCGCTCGCGGCGATGCTCCGGGCGCCCTTTCGCGGCCTCCGTCCCGCGGG
>JBEKGQ010000594.1:0-4780 GCA_050012715.1 Polyangiaceae bacterium | reverse complement strand
CGGGGGCGCGGCGAATACCGGAACGGGCGGCGCCAGCGGAGCCACCGGCTCGGGCATCACCGGAGCCGGCTCGGCGGCGGCCACCGTGTCGTCGGTCGCCCGCTCGACGACGGGCGGGAGGCGCGGCTCCGAGACGCGGGGCGGCGGGGCCTCCGGAACCGGCAGGTTGCGGGTGCTCGCCCGGTCGCGCGGCAGCGAGGGCGTCGAGTCGACGGCGCGCGCGCTCTTGCGATCCTCGGGGATGACGAGGCGCCCACTCTCACGGTCGCGGGTGGCGTCGCGCATCGCTTCGCGCATGACCACGGGCTCGGGGGCGGGGTGACCGTTCGGCTCGGGAGCGCCGGCCACGTCGTCGAGCGCTCGGACGGAGGGCGCGGCGGTCGGAAGGATCGCCGCGCTGGACGGCGGAGAGTCGACCTGGGCGGAGCCGGGAGCCTTTGCGATCGCGCGGCGCTTGATGACTCGCCCGTCCGACCGGACGCGCTCCTCGACCACGTCGTGGGTGCGCTGCTTCTCGAGGTGCCGCTTGATGCGCTCGACCTGCTCGGGCTCGACGGAGCTCATGTGGTTGCGCACGTCGACCACGCCGATGGCCTGGAACAACCCGACGACCTGTTTGGGGTCGAGGTTCAATTGCTTGGCCACCTCGTAGACGCGAACTTTGCCGCTCATGGGGCCTCCGGACGTCTGCTGCATTCGGCACCTTCTCTCGTCGCAACCGCGGCCGCGTCAGCCGCAGCACGCAATACCTTCAGCTCACTCGCGATACCCGCGTGACGGACCGCGCAAATGGCGACCGCCTCTTCTCCCAGCAACGACCCCAGCTCGTTCTTCGCCTTCCACGCGATGGCGCGGCCTTCGCGCACCGCACCTTGTACTTCCAGCGTCTGCGCGATCTTGCCCGCGTCGACGGCGACGATGGCCAGCGGCGCGCCACGGCGGATGGCCTCGAGCGCCGCATCGGCCCCCACGGCGAGGGCATTCGTCCGCCGCGCCGCCAGCAGCAGTCCCGACATGCGGCGATCGCAGGCCGCGGAGAGACGCGACGCGAGGTCGCGCCCGTCCGCGCCCAGGAGGCCGGTCATGTCCCGCTCGAAGTTTCGCGACAGCCCTCGCGGAGCCTTCACGATACAGGCGGCCCGCGGGTGGAGATGCGCGCCCCGACCGAAGGCGCCCCCGGCGAGGTCGAAGACGACCTCGTCCTCGGCGACCACGAGGCGCACCATCGCCGACGCGGCGTCGCGCTGGCCGCAGCCCACGCACGTCCGCTCCGGCGGGGTCTTCGCCTTCTTGGGCCGCTCGTTCATCGCCGTCTCCACTCCCAGGTCCTCCATCCGTCGCCTCTCGTGTCAGTTCTGCGGCTGGGCCGCGGCGCCGCGCGCCTTGACGACGGCCTCGCGACGCGCCAGCTCGATCGTCTTCGCGTCGCTCGACAGGAAGTGCTCGGCGCCCTGCTTGATGGCGCGCGCCTTCTTGATGCCGAGCCCCGTCTTGATCGCGAGCTTGTCCTCGTCCTCGCGGAGGATGTCCTCCACCGTGCGGTAACCGGCGTCCTCCAGGAGCTGCACCGTGCGCTCGCCGACGCCGCGGATGAAGAGCAGTCGCTCCCGCTCGGTCAGCGGCTCGGTGCGCGAAGAAGCGGCGCGCAGCCGGTCCTGGCGCAGCCGCTCCATCGTCGACTCCGCGCTCGAGCGGACCCGCGCCGCCACCTCGGCGCCGCCGAGGCCCGGCATCGCCGCCAGCTCCTGCTCGCTCGCCTCCGCCAGCTCCTCGAGCGTGCGGAAGCCGAGGCGGTACATGCCGCGCGCGATGGCCTCGGACACGCCCTCGATCTGCCCGAGCTGCTGGACGGCCTCTTCCTCCATCTGCTTGAACTTGGTGTCGCTGATGATGTCGAGCTTCCAGCCCGACAGCTGCGCGGCGAGGCGCACGTTCTGTCCCTTGCGACCGATGGCCAGGCTGAGCTTCTCGTCGGGGACGACCAGCTCCATGCGCCCGTCGGCCTCGTCGACGATGACCTTGTGCACCTCGGCCGGCTGGATGGCGGCGATGACGTAGCGCGCCGGGTCGCGGTCGAAGGGCACGATGTCGATCTTCTCGCCGCGGAGCTCCTGCACGACCGCCTGGACGCGCGAGCCCTTCATGCCGACGCACGCGCCCACCGGATCGACGTCCGCGTCGCGGCTGGTCACGGCGATCTTCGAGCGCGCCCCGGGCTCGCGCGCGCAGGCCACGATCTTCACGATGCCCTCGTAGATCTCGGGCACCTCGGCCTCGAAGAGCTTCTCCACCAGGCGCGGATCCGAGCGCGAGAGGATGACCTGCGGCCCGCGGGCCTCGCGGTCGATGTCCTTCACGTAGGCGACGATGCGGTCGCCCGGGCGGTACGTCTCGCGCGGCGTCTGCTCGCGGAACGGCAGGATGCCCTCGGTGCGGCCGAGGTCGACGATGAGGTTGTTGCCCTTCTCGAAGCGCCGGACGACGCCCTTGATGAGCTCCCCCTTGCGGTCCTTGAACTCGTTGAAGATGAGGTCCCGCTCCTCGTCGCGCACGCGCTGGATGAGCACCTGCTTGGCGGTCTGCGCCGCGATGCGCCCGAAGGCCTGGCGGGCCTGCTTCACGCGCAGGATGTCGCCGTACTCCTTGTCCTGCTCCGCCGCCTTCTTCGCGTCGGCCGGGTGCCAGAAGATCTGGAAGCCGAGCTCCTCGCCCATCTCGCACTCGAGGCCGAGCTTCTGGGCGTCTTCCATGGCGATCTCGCGGTCGTCGTCCGCCGCGTCGTCGACCACGGTCATGTACTGGAACAGGTCGACCTGACCGTTCTCCTCGTTGAAGCGCGCCTCGAGCTCGCGGTTCGGGCCGAACACGCTCTGCGCGGCCTTGAGGATCGCCTCTTCCACCGTCTTGACGAGGCGCGTCTTGTCGATGCCCTTGTCCTTCGCGACCATTTCGATCGCCTGAAGGAGGGTGAGGTCACCGCTGGTCTGTTGCTGTTGGATCGCCATGATGTGTTCCTCGGTGCTACGCGCAGCCGCGGCCGGGCGCCGCGGACCTGCCGTCAGTGCTTTTTCTTGTGCTCCCTGCCGCCGCTCGCGCCGAACTCGAATACCAGACGGGCGCTCTCGATGGACGCGAGCGGTGCGTCGTGAACGCGCGAACCGTCTTTGACACGCACGCTGCCGCCGTGCACGCCGTCGAGCACGCCGACCAGCACCCGCTGGCCGTCGACCGACTCGCGCAGCTTGAGCTTGGCCTTCTGGCCCGTGAAGCGAACGAAATCCCGCTCGAGGCGCAGCGGGCGCTCGACGCCGGGGGAGCTGACCTCGAGGTTGTACGCGTGGGGGATGAGATCCGCGACGTCCAGCGCGGGGCTGAGATCGCGCGAAACGTTGGCGCAGAGCTCGAGGTCGACGGCGGCGTCCCGCGTGGACAGGTTGTTGGCGGCGGCGCCGGCTTTCTCCACGTAGAGGCGGAGGATCCAGCGGCCCCGGTCCGGCTTGAGCTCCATGTCGACCACCTCGGCGCCGTGCGCGCGTGCGACCGGGTCGACCACGCGCTGGAGCGCGTCGCGGTCGATGCCGTGCAGGGACGAGGAGGAGGGGGGAGGAGGGTTGCTCATGCGGGAAAGAGGGCGAAAAAAAACGCGGGCCCCGGTTGGGGTCCGCGTGTTTTAGAAACCACCGAACTAGGGCGACGCAGAGTAACCCGAGGGAGAGGGCTTATCAAGCCCTCTCGTGCATCGTTCTCTCGCCAGGCTCAGTTCCGGGGCGACGCCCTCTCGGGCGGCGCCGAAGACTCCAGGGCGCCCGCGGAGCGGGTGACCTCAGAAGCCCGGGAGCGGGTGCTTCACGCGCTCACCCGGGGCCGGCGGCGGGGGCGCCATCGCCCCGCCCTCGCGGTCCGTGATGATGAACTGGACGCGCCGGTTCCGCGCGCGGTTCCCCGCGGTGACGTTCGGCGCGACCGGCCGCTCCTGGCCGTAGCCGCGCGCCACCAGCTTGTCGGACGAGACGCCGTGCTGCACGAGCCACGCGCGAACCGCCTCGGCGCGCTGCTCGCTCAGCACCTTGTTGTGCTCCGCGGTGCCGCTGTTGTCGGTGTGACCCTGGACCTCGACCCGACGGATCTCGCCGTGGCGGATGAGCGTGTCGGCGATCTCCGTCAGCAGGCCGAAGGACTCGGGGAGGATGACCGCGCTGTCGAGCGCGAACTGGATCTGCTGCTTGATGGTGATCTCGCCCTTGCCGACGACGACGAGCGAGTTCTTCGGCTTGGGCCGCAGCATCAGGTCGAAGGTGTTCTCGGCGCGGGCGCGCACGTCGCCCGGCATGACCATCGCGAGGTAGCCCTCGGCGGTCACGCTGATCATCGCCGTCCCGGGCGCGACGTTGTCGAACTTGAAGCCGCCCGACGGGTCCGTCGTCAGCCGGGACTCCTTCTTCTGGGAGTCCTGCACGATGACCTGCACGCCGGCGACCGGCTGGCTGGTGTCCGCGTCACGCACGTGACCGTTGACGATCCCGGTGCGCGGCATCGTCTCGAGCGCGCAGTCGACGGTGATGGCGCCCCCCTCCTTCGGCACCGTCGTGTCGCACGAGCCGGGCTTGAAGCCCTCGGCCCGGATGTCGAACGTGTACGCGCCGGCGGGGAGATCGTCCGAGAACTTGCCGTCCGGGCCGGTGCCCAGCGGCGAGAGGTCGGTGCGGTCGCGGTAGGAGACGTAGGCGCCGACGATGGGGTCGTTCTTGTCCTTCTCGTGAACGAAGCCGACCACGTGCCC
>JBEKGQ010000593.1:0-4783 GCA_050012715.1 Polyangiaceae bacterium | reverse complement strand
CGCCGCCGGACGTGGAGGCGGGGCGCATGCTGGCGGAGGCGCAGCTCCACCTGCGGAAGCTCCCCGACGCCGAGGGGACGCTGAAGAAGGTGATCGAGGTCGCGCCCGGCGACGCGGAGAGCTACCTCGCGCTGGAGCGGGTGCTCGTCCAGGAGAACAAGATCGCCGACGCGATCGCGGTGCTCGAGAAGCTCGCCCAGGTGGAGCCGAAGCGCGCCCGCGAGCTCTACCAGCGGATGGCCCAGTACGCGCTCCAGATTTACAAGGACGACGACGCGATCAAGTACGCGGCGCGCGCGGTGGAGCTGAACCCGGACGACGCCGAGGGTCACCGGCGGCTCGGGGAGATGTACCGCTCGAAGCAGGACGGCGAGCACGCGATCGCCGAGTTCCGCGCCGCGATCACGAAGAACGACCGGCTCTTCGTCGTGTACTTCGAGCTGGCGGATCTCTTGCTGGCGAAGGGGCAGACCGACGAGGCGGACCGCCTGTTCCGTCGCGTCGTGCGCGGCGCTCCGGACGAGGAGCTCGTCGCTCGTGCGGCGCGCCTCTCGATGCAGATCAACCTCGGCAAGGGGACGCTCGAGTCGCTGGAGCAGGACCTCTTGCCGATGGCGATCGGCGAGCCGCAGCGGCCGATTTACCGGCGGCTCCTCGTCGAGATCTACGGGAGCCTCACCTTCGGCCTCGTGCAGCGCGTGCGGCACGGGACGGCGCAGGACGCGGACGACGCGCGGGCCGCGCTCGGACGCATCGGGTCACGCGCGGTCAAGCCGCTGCTCGACGCGCTCGCCGACCAGGACACGAGCCAGCAGCGCATCGCCATCGACGTGCTCGCCTACGTGCAGAACAAGAACGCCGCGGTGCCGCTCTTCGCGTTCGCGACCGGGCCGGCCGATGCGGCGCTCCGCACGAGGGCCATGATCGCGTGCGGCGCGCTCGGCGACCCGCGGCTCGTGCCGAAGTACACCGCGCTCTTGTTCCCGAAGGAAGCGGGGCCCGAGCAGACGGGGCTCGCGGACTCGGTCGCGGTGGCGGCGGCGTGGGGGCTCGCGCGGATGCACGACGCGTCGGCGCTCCCCGTGCTGCGGCGGATCGCCAAGGACGGAACGCCGTCGATGCGGGCGCTCGCGGTGCTGGGCCTCGGGATGGCGCACGACAAGGCGTCGGTGGCGGAGATCGCCGGCATCGCCGGATCGGTCGACTCGGGGAACGTCGCGCGCGCGGCGGCGGCGTACGCCCTCGGCGACCTGGACGCACAGGCCGAGGTGCCGATGCTGCTCGCGCTGGCCGAGGAGGGCGACGCGCTGCCGCGGCGCATGGCGCTCGTGTCGCTGGCGCGCATGGCGACGTCGGGGAGCAAGGAGCCGGCGTGGCAGCGCCAGGCGGTTCAGGCGATGAGCGACGCGGTCTTCGCGGGGGCGGACGACGGCGCTCGCGGGCAGGCCTCGGCCGACGCGGTGACGCGGACGGCGGTGGCCTCCCTCGCGGCGCTCGCCGCGGGGGGCGACCGGACGCGGCGGGCGAGGACGCCCGAGGTGCTGCCGGTGCCGGAGGGGGGCCTCGACGTGGACGCGATGCTCGACGAGCTCGTGCCGCGGGAGGTGCCCAGGGCGGATCGCGCGGCGGCGCTCGAGCGGTTCGCGGAGCCGATCCAGCGGTCCGCGCTCGCCGCGCTGCGCACGTCGAGCGAGCGGGCGCGGGCCGTCCTCGACGCGCTCGGCAGCGGCGAAGGCGAGCTCGCGCCGTTCGTCGCGCGCGGCGAGAAGGGAGCGGCGGCGGACAAGGCGAGAGCGATCGTCGCAGCGCTCGAGCCGAGCCTCGTGCCGCTGGCGAAGCACCCGGACCCGGCGGTGCGCACGAAGGCCATCGTGCTCGTGGCCCGCTCGTCGAGCGACGGCGCGGTCGAGGCGGTGGTCGCGGGGCTCGAGGATCCCAACGAAGCCGTGCAGCGGGTGGCCCTCGCGGCGGTCGGCGCCCCGCGCGCGGACGGCGGGAGGGCGCCGGCGAGCGCACGGTCGGCGACCGCGGTGGGAAAGATCCTCACGACGCACGAGAGCTGGGCGATGCGCGTCCTGGCGGCGCGCGCGCTGGGGCGCCTCGGCGCGGCGGGGGCCGGGCCGGAGGCGTCGCGGCTCCTCGGCGAAGCGGCGACGAAGGACGCGTACGCGCTGGTTCGCCAGGCGGCGCTCGAGGCGCTGGCGAGCTTCGACGCGGCGAGCGCGCGCACCCTCGGCGCGACCATGGCGCGCACCGACCCCGAGCCGCGCGTCCGCGATGCGGCCCAGGCGATCGCCTCGGGCACGCCGCCGCACACGGAGTAGAATCGGCGCATGCCCGCCGGGTGGACGCCGTTCGTGCTCGGCCTGTCCGCGGTCGCCCTCGTCGGGTGCCGCGATCTCTCGAGCTTCACCACCGGCAGCGGCAGCTACGAGGGCGCCGTGGTGCCCGCGTCGTTCGTCCTGACCGGCGTCGACGCCGGCACGGACCTCTGCATGACGCTCGACACGAACCACCTGCAGGACAACCCGGGCTCCATCTGGACGAGCGACGGGCTCTTCACCGCCGTTCCCTTGCGTCCCATCCCGCAGATCTGGCAAGACCCGCTCTCGACGTTGACCTTCGGCGAGGGACGACTGAAGAACCTCATCTACATCGCCACCGCGTCGACGCCCTTTCCGGACGGCAACGGGAACGACGTGCTCTTCGTCGTGTCGCTCATGCAGTCGGGCGACGTGGAGGTGCGGATGATCCGCGGCGCGCCGGGCCTCGTGCCCGAGGGCGGGACGGCGCCGGCCACCGGCGGCAACGTCTTCGCGGTGTTCGACCTGACGCGCCAGCCCGGAGCATGCGGGTTCTAGGCATCGAGTCGTCGTGCGACGAGACCGGGGCCGCGGTCGTCGACGGCGAGGGCCGCGTCCTGTCCGACGTGGTCCACTCGCAGGTGGCCACCCACGCGCCCTACGGCGGCGTCGTGCCGGAGCTCGCCTCGCGCGATCACCTGAAGAACGTCGGGCCCGTCGTGCGGAGCGCGCTCGCCGCGGCGGGCCTGACGGTGGACGACCTCGACGGCGTCGCGGTGACGAATCGCCCCGGCCTCGTCGGCGCGCTCCTCGTCGGCGTGCAGGCCGCGAAGGGCCTCGCGTGGGCCGCCGGCAAGCCGCTCGTCGGCGTGGACCACCTCATGGGACACCTGCTCTCGGTCTTCGTGCGACGCGGTGAGGGCGACGCGGAGCCGCCGCGCTTCCCCTTCGTGTGCCTCCTCGTCTCCGGTGGGCACACCGCCCTCTACCGGGTCGATGCCCCGCGGCCCGACGCCATCGCCGAGCTCGGCGCCACGCGCGACGACGCGGCGGGCGAGGCCTACGACAAGGTCGCGAAGCTGCTCGGCCTCGGTTATCCCGGCGGCCCCATCGTCGACCGGCTCGCGCGCACCGGGGATGCGTCGCGCGTGAAGCTGTCCCCGCCGATGGCCGCGCGCGGGTCGCTCGAGATGAGCTTCTCGGGCATCAAGACGCAGGTCGCGCGCCTCGTGGCCGACGCGGCGGCGCCGAGGAGCGAGGCGTGGGTCGCCGATGTGTGCGCGTCGTTCCAGGCCGCCGTGACCGGCGTGCTCGCGCGCAAGCTCATCGAGGCCGCCGAGCGCGAGCAGGTCGCGGACGTCGTGCTGGGCGGCGGCGTCGCGGCGAACTCCGAGCTGCGCCGCCGCGTCCGCGCGCTCGGCGAAGCGAAGGATCTTCGCGTCCTCGTGCCGCCGCTCGCGAGCTGCACCGACAACGCCGCGATGATCGCCTACGCCGGCGCCGTCCGCTTGTCGCAAGGGCAGCGCGACGCGTGGGACCTCGTCGCGACCAGCCGCACCGCCCTCGAGCGAAAGACCCGCAAGGGCCGCGGCGCCCGCTGAAGAGGTCCCGGGGACCGGCGCGGGACCAAGCGAGAGAAGAATCAGAAAGGAGGGAAGGAGAGAAGGAGCTTCTTGGGTTTTCGGTCATCACCAACAACCTCCTTCTCTCCTCCTCTCCTTTCTTTCTTCTTCTCCCTCTCAGGGCGCCGCGAGGACCTCGACGAGGGCGACGCCCGTGTCGCCGAGCGCGGTCGGCACCACGGAGACGCGGTCGGCGGGCACACGGCCGCGGGCCATGGCGGCGTCGGCGGCGTCCTTCGCGAGCGATGCGGGTTTGCCCGTGACGCGCACGACGGAGCGGTCGAACACGGCGGCGAGGCTCGCGATCGACGCGCCGACGGCGGCGGCGTCGCCCTTGGCGAAGCGGCGCGCGAGCAGGACGCGCGCGCCGTCGCCGGGAGCCGCCACCGGCGCGCTCGGGGCCGCGCCGACGAGCGTCGGGAAGGCGCGCGCAAAGGGCGACGGGTCGACCGGCGCGGGGCGCGGCGTCGGCGACGTGAGCACCCCCGCGTCGCGAAGGAGCTGCCACTCGCGCGCGAAGAGCCGCCCCACCGTGAGCGGGCCGTTGCCGGCGTCGAGACCGCCGCCCGGCGGCGCGCCGAGGGCGTCCCGCTCGTCGAGACGCCCCGGGTCGCTCATCCACCCGAGCCGCTCGAGCATCGTCGCGGGCTCCGGCGCCCCCGGCTCGCCGGCGATGCGGCGCGCGGCGGCCGGCACGTCCCGGCGAAGCTCCGCGTCGCCCTTGTCCCACGCGCGGAGGAGCGCGGTCATCACCCCCGGGTGCCCTTCGACGAAGCCGCGGGCCGCCACCGCGACGATCGGCACGAGCCGCGCGGCCTCCGCCGTCGTGAGCAGCACGCGCGCGGGCGCATCGGCGGG
>JBEKGQ010000592.1:0-4787 GCA_050012715.1 Polyangiaceae bacterium | reverse complement strand
TGCGCGCGCAGCGACTGGCATACGCATCCGCTCGGGCAGACGCTCATCGTGACCTTCGGGTGCGGTCTTCACCAGCGCTGGGGCGGGCCTATCGAGGCCATCCGCCCGGGCGACGTCGTCACGGTGGGACCGAATGAGAAGCACTGGCACGGCGCCTCGGCGACCACGACCATGACCCACATCGCGATCCAGGAGTCCCTCGACGGCAAGAACGTCGAATGGCTGGAGAAGGTCACCGACGAACAGTACGGCGCGGGGCCCTCCGCGCAGGAAAGGAGCTGAGCCATGAAGGGAGCCGTTCTGCACGCGCCGCGCGACGTTCGCTTCGAGGAGCGTGACGAGCCGAAGATCATGGCGCCTACGGACGCCGTCCTCCGGTTGTCGGCGAGCTGCATCTGCGGTTCGGACCTCTGGCCGTACCGTGGCATCAACGTCATCACCCAGCCGATGCCCATGGGGCACGAATACTGCGGGATCGTCGAGGCGGTCGGCGGCGCGGTCACCTCCGTGAAGCCGGGGCAGTTCGTCATCGGATCGTTCTTCGCCTCCGACAACACGTGTCCGCACTGCCAGGCCGGCTACCAGACGTCCTGCCAGCACCGTGAGCTCGTCGGAGGCGCGCAGGCGCCGATGCTCCGCGTGCCGCTCGCCGACGGCACCCTCGTGGCCACACGCGAGGTGCCACCCGACGATCTTGTCCCGAGCCTTCTGTCGGTTTCCGATGTCTTCGGCACCGGGTGGTTTGCCGCCGTCGCGGCGGACGTGAAGCCGGGGATGACCGTCGCGGTCGTCGGCGACGGCGCGGTCGGGCTGCTCGGTGTCCTCTCGGCCAAGCAGATGGGGGCGGAGAGGATTCTCGCGATGAGCAGCCACTCACCCAGGCAGAAGCTCGCACGCGAGTTCGGCGCGACGGACATCGTGACCGAGCGCGGCGAGCAGGGCGTCGCGCGCATCAAGGAGCTGACGAAAGGGGTCGGCGCCGATGCGGTGCTGGAGTGCGTCGGCACGCAGGAGTCGATGACGCAAGCGATCCAGTCGACCCGTCCGGGAGGATCCGTGGGCTACGTCGGCGTTCCTCACGGCGTGCAGCTCGACGGCGAGAAGCTGTTCCGCGGCCACGTCCGACTCCTCGGCGGTCCTGCTCCAGTGCGCCGCTTCCTTCCCGAGCTGATCGACCTCGTGTGGAGCCGGAAGGTCCAGCCCGGCAAGGTCTTCGACCTGACGCTGCCGCTCGACCAGGTGGCCGAGGGCTACCGCGCGATGGACGAGCGACGCGCGATCAAGACACTATTGCGCCCGTAGGGCTCGCCAGGAGGTCCGGGCTCGAAGTCTCAGCGTCGCAGGTGACCGTGCAAGGGGCGCGGTACCCGGAAGCCGCCGAAAGGATGAAGGGTCTTTGAGGCGGCCTCCTGGCTGGGTCGGTACCGGTCTCACGGCAACAATTTGTGGCCTGGCGCTCGGCGAGCTCACTGCATCTGCGCCGCCTGCTGGGCGTTCGCCGCGGCCTGCTGCGCTTGCTGCGTGATCTGGTTGGCGATGTCGACCTGCCGCTGCGCCATCGCCGCGTTGTTCGCGTTCATCTGATCGGTCGCCCGCTGCTGCCGTTGCTGCGCTTGCTGCTGCTGGGCGAACTGTTGCTGCTGGTCGGCGACCCAGCTCGTGTCGGGCGCCACGTAGTCACCGCCGCCGGCACCCGCGGCGCAGCCCGTGGCGCCGACCAGGGAGAGAGTCGCGAGAAGAACCAGCCCGAGGAATGTCTTTCTCATGATGCATCCCGGAACTGCTAACTGCATCGCTCGCGCCAGTGGCTATCAGCGCGAGCTCACGTGGCAATAGACCGTCGCGGTGTACGCGGGAGGAACGCCCGTCGCTGCGAGCGACACCCCCTGCGCAAGCCACCCCAGTGGGCCCGAGGTTTCGAGGGGGGAGCGAACCGGGGCTTGCGTCGCGTTGCACCAGCAGGGTCATCGAACCGGCTCGCCCAACCATGCATCCGTATGCCCGTGCCATCCCGACGGACAGCCCCCATTGTCCGTCGGGCCAGCGAGACCATGTGCTCGCGTCCCCCGGACCATTCGCCCCATTGGCCGCGTCGGCTCGTTGCGCCGGCGCGACCATGCATCTGGATGACGCAGTTCTCCGTCGGACCGGCACCACTCCGCTACTCCCTCGCGGCAGCCCGCGGTTCGGCCGAAAGGCACCGGCTATGCACCTCGAGGATGCCGCTGGAGCGGCCCTTCCCCGGCGCCCATCGAGCGGTTGGACGCAGCAAGGCCCTGGATGGGAGCCCGCAATCGCCGCACGAGCATCCTTGACCTGCGCATTGTTCTCCCCCTCGGGGTCAATCTTCTGCGCTTCGTGCAGAAGGCCCTGGCACTCGCCGCGATACCCCAGGGCACACGCCAGAAGTTCCGAGATGATGCCTCGGAAATGTTCAACGCCTCGGACTCGGTAGCCGCCAGTCTGCCGGATTTGGCGGACGCCGTCCGCCGAATCAGCCACGCGACGAGGCCATCGCCCGTGCCCCGCGGAGGGAATCGGCCCGCTGGGCTCGCCCGGAGGGCGAGCCCGAGGCGCCTGAGTCCTTTCTCCGGCGCGAAACAACCGCGGGTTGTGAGTGCCGGAGAAGGGAATCGAAACCTCCGAAAACGTCCTATCTACGCGGACTCACGTCGAGCCCGCGTCCACTGAGCCCACGCGAGTTGACGTAAGTGCGCGTCCGGCGGTCGCCAATGGGCCAAGCGAAACCGAGGGCCGGAGTGCTCCGTCGCCGGTCCCCTCGAGCGTCGAGGACGCCCTCGCGACGGCGCTGGCGGGCGCGTCGGCCGCCGGGGAGTGGGCCGTGGTCGCGCAGCTCGCGCGGGAGCTGGAGGCTCGGCGCCTGGCGTCCGCCGCAGTGCCCTCGCTCGACGTCGAGAGGGCGCGCCGCGGGACGAGGCGGTAGGCTCACAACGAAGCGCCCCGGCGGACTGGCATCCGACGAGGCGCGAGACCACGAGGTGTCATCGTGATCAAGGCGAAGGGTACGGGTGGGCGGGCCGCGCGCAAGGAGCCGCGTCTCGTAGTGCTCGCCGGCGGCAAACGGGGGCCGGCGCGTCCCGCTCCGTCATCACGTCGAGGGGCTACGCCGAGGCCTGCCGACGACGACCTGGAAGCCCGCTTTGAAGCTGCACGGACACGCATCGAAGCCAGAAAGAAGCAACGCGCCGCGGAGCGCCGCGAGGGCCCGTCCGCGGAGGCCGAGCTCCTGTCAGCGCTGCGGCGCATGACTCCGGCCGAACGGCTCTCCGTGCTCCTGATGCAGGCTGGCTTCGCCGCGGCCGCGCTCGGGCTCACCGGACTGACGCGCGTCCTCGAGGCTCTCGAGGTGTCGAGTGACGAGGCGAAACTTGGATGGCTTGACGCGAAGGGGGGCCCGGTAGCGCATGCACACGCGTACCTGAAGAAGACGGGGCGCATCGGCGTCGCCCCTCGTCGGCCGGACCTGGTTCGCTGGCTGGCGACCCTGTTCGGAGAGCGCGACCCGAACCTCGAGACGCTCGTCTCCAAGGCCTGCCTGATGCTCACCTTCGCGCGTGCGGAGCTCGTCATCGGGGCGCCCACCGGGGACCCTCACGAGGTGCGCCAGCGCATGCAGAAGAAGCTCCTGGCGGTCTTCAACCGGAGCGACGCAGATCCACACCACAAGGTCGCGGCGCTCCTCCGGGGATGGGGCCTCTCAGAGGAAGACGCGCGCGCCGCCGTGAAGGGCATTGCGTAAGGAGCTGTTGACCGGGAAGGTCGGCTCACTTCTTCCCGGTCGCTTGGGGTCCTAGCAAGGCTGCTGGCAGTCTTGCGGGCATGTCTGCACCCGCAATCGACCAGCACACGCTCCGCCGCCTCGCCGTCGAAGCTGCACGAGACCCGCGCACGGTGCTCGCGGTTCTCGAGGGCCGCGGGACCGCCCTCTCACGCGCCGCCGTGCGCGCGGCTGCGCTCAGGCTCGGGCTCGGGCTCGGGCTCGGGCTCGAGGCCGACGCGCCGCGCACGCGGGCAACGGGCTGACGGGTGACTCCCACCATCACCGAGCTCGTTACGATGGCTGAGGCCGCGGGAGCGACCATCGTGCGGTCGCCGGTCGCGACGATCATCGTCGTGCCGGTCGCGAGCGCGGTCGACCCTGGCGAACTGCTCCCCCTGGTCGACGCCGGTCGCCTCGCCGGCACGTCTCCCCGCGCCCTGAAAGAGGCGGCGCGGCGCGGGGAGCTCGAGCTCTTCGGGCGCGAGCGCTCTCGCGTCGTGCGCCGCGGCGACGTCCTCCGCTGGGTGCAGGAGCGCCGCACGCCCATCGCCAGCGTCGCCGACCCCCAGCAGGCACGCGTGGAGCGGCGTCTCGCACGCCGGAGCCATCGCGCGGCCTGACTCTCAACCCCCAGAAAGGCGAAGGCCGCGAGCCCGGGCAGGACGGCGGCCAACGCGAGGAGAAACGAGACATGAAGGATCTAGCACGTGGTGGGACGGTGACCGCTCGCGCGTATGTCGACGCGCTGCGCGGCTCGACGGCGTGGACGCCGACGGAGGCCCGGCGCCGTGACGCGCTCGTCGACCGAGGACGGGCCGCCAGGACCGACGAAGAGCGCACCGAGGCGCAGGCGGAGCTCGGGCAGCTTCGCCGCACCGTCGGCCGACGCATCGAGCGCGAACAAGAGCGCCGCCTCGACGCTCTCACTGCGCCGGTGACGGAGGAGCCGAAGAGCCCCCGGCCGGCGAAGCGCGGCCGACCTCGGGACAGCCGACCCGCCGCCAGC
>JBEKGQ010000591.1:0-4792 GCA_050012715.1 Polyangiaceae bacterium | reverse complement strand
CCGCCGCCGATGCTCGGCGGATAGTCGGCGATCCACGCATCGGTCGCGATCGGGATCGACTTCGGCGTCACGATCGCATTTCCGTCGAAGGTCCCGCCGACGGTGAGGTTGTTCCCGCCGAGGCCGCCGGGAAGCTGGACCGTGGCCAGCCAGACTCCCGGGCCACGACGCACGATTGACGCGACGCCGCCCGCGTAGGCCAGACCGTCGACGAGCACGTAGGGGACCAGGCGCGCGTCCGCGAAGCCGTCCGCGGGCGGAGCCGCGCCGGAGCCCGTGCTGGCCGTTCGCAGCTCGAAGATCGCCTGCAGGGGCGTCGACCCGTCGGCCAGATAGACGTCGGCTCCCAGCGTGAGCCAGCTCTTCGAGGCCACCGGCAGAGCGTCGACCGGGCTTCGCAGGCGAGCCGCCACCGTGACCGCGCCGACGACGTCGACCTCACCGACGCTGCCTTGATCCTCGTAGGCAGATGGGCTTCGCAGCGGATGCGCGCCCCCTTGCAGCGCGGCGACGAGATCGGGCTGGGTGAGCGTCGCGTCGTTCTGGAAGAGGATGGCGATCGCGCCGGCCGCGAGTGGCGCGGAGAAGGACGTTCCGAAGGAGGCGACGTGGAGGGCGTCCACCTGCTGGCAGTCGGGATTGGTGCCGTTACCGGTCTTGTCCGGGCACGACGGGTTGGTGAAGACGCTGGCGGCTCCCGGCGGCACGGCCTGCTGCGAGAGCGCGCCGATGATGACCGCGCCGGGCGCCATGATCTCCGGCTTCTGGACGCCGGTGAGCGTCGGCCCCGCGCTGGAGAACGAGCACGGCTCTCCGGGAATGGGATCGCGTGTCGCGCCCGTCGGGTCGGGCAGGCCCCCCGCGGCGTCGAGCAGCGGCACCGAGAGCCCGAGTGCGTAGCCCTCGTTGTTGCGCCACGCCGTCTTGTTGATCGTGCACCCCACGGCGATGAGCGACGGGCTTGTCGCCGGCAGCGTGATGGTCGCCTCGCGCACGCCGTTCACCCATCCCGTGCTGTCCTGGGCGTCGCCCGTACCTTGTTCGTAGAGATCGACGCTGCCGGTCCCGGAGAGCGTCACGTAGTAGGTCCCCGCCGGAAATGCCCCCTGCCACACGACGACCGCTCCGTTCGACGCCGGGGGCACCTGGCTGCCCGAAGGGGCGCTGCCGTTGTAGATGCCGGCCGTGTAGCCGTTGCCGGTCTTTCCGGCCGAGTCGTTCGCTCCCACCGGCGAGAGCCAGGTGCCGTCCGGGCCGTCGAGCCCGACGCTCACCTTTCCGCCCGCGTGCACGGCGACCCACACCTGCACGCTGCCGTCCTGGGACGCCGTCGACACGGTCAGCGGGACGCGTACCTCGGTCCCGGACTGCACGAACACGTTCTGGTGGACCGGCGTGTCGACGATGCTGCCGCTGTTGCCGGCGGAGACCACCAGCGCATGCCCCGGCGTCTGCGCCCCGACGTGACTGGCGAGCGTCTGCTCCCACGACATCGTCCCGTCGTGAGGCCCGAAGTCGGTTCCGCTCGACAGGTTGACGACGACCGGCTGCCCCATGCTGTCGGCGCGGTCGAAGAGGAACTGCACGCCCCGCAGGAGATCGTCGTTCCCCACCGCCCCGCCGTCCTTCGGGTAGATGCGCGCGATGAGCAGCGTCGCCTTCGGAGCCACGCCGATGTACCCCGAGCGCCCGAGCTCACCGTTGCCCGCCGCGCAGGCCGTCACGAGGGTCCCGTGCCCGATCTCGTCCTGCGGGAGCTGCGACAGCTGCGAGGGCTCTCCGGTCGACAGCAGCGCGTCGATGTCCGACCCGGCCCACACGGCGCCGGAGACGACGTTGCCGTTCGAGTCCGTGTCCCCGTACATCTGCTCGAGAGCGGGGTACTTGCCGAGCGGAGGCGACGAGAGATCGAGCAGCCACGCGACCCTCGTGTTTCCGTTCGCGTCGATGAAGTCGGGGTGCGTGACGTCGAGCCCCGTGTCGGCCACGCCGACGAGGACGCCCGTCCCATCGAGGCCGCTGTCGTTCGCCAGGCTCGCCGTGACGTAGACGCGGGCCGTGTCGAGGAGCATGTGAAGGGGCGGCGCCACCTCGATGGGCATCCCGGGATGCGCGTCCGCGAAGGCGAGGATCGTCGCGGGAGAACCCCAGAGGCGCGCGAAGCCGGGGGCCGCCTGGGCGAGGCCGACGTCGCTCGCCGTCGTCCCAGGAGGGAGGGTGACCAGAGCGCCCATGCCGTTCGCGCCCGGCGGCGCGAAGACCCTCATCGCGCGCGAGCCCATGAGTCGCACGAGCGCGGCGCCATCGGGGTGCTGCGCGAGCGCGTCCCGGGCCGAGCAAACGAGGACGAGCGCGGAGGCGAGGCACGCGAGCAGGCGACGTCGCACCGGCATCGACGTCCTCAGCGAAACGCGAGGGCGACGACGACGACCAGGCCGAGCGCGATGAACGCCAGCGCCATCCATGCCAGCGGAAAGCGACGCGCCGTCTCGGCGGTGGTCTGCGCCACGAGATCCTTCTTCATCGTGCGCAGCGTCGTCGCCTGACGGTCGGAGCCGACTTCGCCGCTGGAGGGAACGGACAAGGGCCTGAGCGACGACGGGGGCGGCGCCGCCTTCTCGAGCGACTTGCGGTCGAAGAACTGCGGCGCGTCGTCCGGCGAGTCCTCCGCGGAGTCCTCTGCCGGCGCGCGCACGCCCGACCTCGTGATGGGCGTTCCCTTCGGGCGCGCATCGGGAGCCGCGGCAGCGCGCGACGGCGGCGTCGCGTGCTCCAGCGAGAGGTCGACGTCAATGGTCAGCGAGTCCTCCAAGGGCGAATCGTTTGCCACCACCGTGCTCGAGGTCGGACCTTCCTCGTCGTCTGCATAGGGCGAGCGCGCGGAGGAGTCCGCCCACGTGTCGGCCATGTCGGTGTTGCCGGGGGACATCTGGCGGAACCCCGGGATCGGGTGGGCCTCGAGGAGCCGCCTGGCGAGCTCGATGCAACTCGGAATGCGCGCCGCCATGTCGTGCTCGATGGCCTGGTGCACCACGTCGGCGAGGGCGCCCGGCACCCAGGGCGCCACCTTTCGAAGCGGGTCCGGCGGGTGCGAGACGAGGTGGATGATGAAGGCCTCGTAGGTCGGCAGCTCGGGATAGGCCGGACGTCCCGCGAGCATCTCGTAGAGCACGAGGCCGAGGGCCCACACGTCCGTCTTCTCGTCGACGGAGAGCCCCTGGGCTTGCTCGGGCGACATGTACTGGGGCGTCCCCACCACCGTCCCGGCGCGCGTCAGCTTCAGCTTGGAGTCGGCGCGCGACGCGTCGATCACCTTCGAGATGCCGAAGTCGAGGATCTTCACCAGCGGCTCGTCGTCTTCCCGGTCCGCCAGGAAGATGTTCGCCGGCTTCAGATCGCGGTGCACGACCCCGGCCTCGTGCGCCTTGGCCAGTCCGCGCGCGACCTGCACCGCGAAGCGAACCGCCGCGTCCGGTGACAGGCGCTTCTCGCGCGCGATCCGCGCCGAGAGATCCTCCCCCGTCAGGTACTCCATCACCAGGTAGAGACCGAGCTTTTCGTCGGCCCCGACGTCGAAGACCTGGACGATGTGCTGGCTCTCCACGAGGCTCGCCGCGCGCGCCTCCTGGCGGAAACGCATGGCGATGTCGCTCATGCCCGCGAGCGAGGCGTCGATCACCTTGATGGCGAGGCGCTTGCCGATCTCGAGGTGCTCGGCCTCGCAGACGATACCCATCGAGCCCGACCCGATGACGCGCCGCACGCGGTACTTGCCGGCCACGATGGTGCCGACGATCCGCTGCTCCGACGCCTTCTCCACGGCAAAGAGGCTACCAGAGGCCCGCTACACGGGGGAGACGAGGTGCTTTCTCGGGGGGCGGGACGAGGCGGGCCTCTGCACCGCACGCTCGAGGCGCGACACGATCTCCGCTCGGAGCCGATCGCCGGGCACGACGGCGTCCACGACGAGTTCGCTGGCGAGCTTGAGGATGTCGATGTCGGCCCGGTACTCATCGCGGAGCTTGGCGACGTACGCCTCGCGCTCGGGTCCCGCCGGAATTTCCTGGATCTTGTTGTAGTAGACCGCGTTTACCGCCGCCTGCGGGCCCATGACCGCAATCGACGCGGACGGCAGGGCGATGCAGGCGTCGGGCTCGAACGCCGGCCCGCACATGGCGTAGAGCCCGGCGCCATACGCCTTCCGGACGATGACGCTGATCTTCGGGACCGTTGCCTCGCTCACGGCGGCGATCATCTTGGCGCCCGCGCGGATGATGCCCTGCCGCTCGACCTTCGTACCGATCATGAACCCGGGCACGTCGGCCAGGTAGACGAGCGGGATGTTGAACGCGTCGCACAGCCAGATGAAGCGCGCCGCCTTGTCGGCCGAGTCGACGAAGAGCACGCCGCCGAGCCACTTGGGCTGGTTGGCGACGATGCCCACCGGGCGCCCGTCGATGCGCGCGAAGCCCGTGAGGAGCTCGCGGGCGAAGAGCGCCTTGATCTCGAGCCACGAGCCCGCGTCGATGAGCTCGTGGATCACGTGCATCATGTCGAACGGCTTGTTCTCGTCGGCGGGGACGATCTCCTCGATGCGCTTGCCGCTCGCCTTCGGGGCCGCGGCCGCCGCGACCGGCGCCGGCTCGTCGCAGTTGCGCGGGAGCATCGCGAGGTAGCGCTTGCAGAAGGCGATCGCGTCGTCCTCCGTCTTGCAGAGCACGTCGCCGCAGCCGGACACCGAGCAGTGCATCTTGGCGCCGCCCATCTCCTCGAGCGTCACGTTCTCGCCGAT
>JBEKGQ010000590.1:0-4800 GCA_050012715.1 Polyangiaceae bacterium | reverse complement strand
AGCGAGTTCGGCTGCGTGAACGCGGAGCCGAGGCTCGAGAAGTTCGCCATGCCGATGACGCCGACCTTGAGCCCCTCGAGGTCGAACACCGTGAACGGCGTCAGGATCGAGTCGAGGCCCGTGTCGGCCGCCGTACCCTGGGGCGGAAAGATGTAGTTGGCCGAAAGAAGGGGAAAGTCCTTCCACTTCTGGAACTGGCGGGTCACGTTGAGGGCGCCGTCGTCGAACTCGTGGTTGCCGATGACCATGACGTCCGTCCCCATCATCGAGGAGGCGCGGGTCTCCGGCTCGCCCTGGAAATAGTTGAAGATCGGCGCGCCCTCGAAGATGTCGCCCGAGTCCACGTGCAGCACGCGGTCGGAGCGCGCGCGCTCGCGATTGAGCACGTAGGACACGCGCGCGACGCCGCCGACGTTCTTCACCTCGTCGAGCGTCCCGAGGCCGAGCTCCGAGTCGACCTGGAGGATCTGGAAGTCGTAGGGGAAAATGCGCGAGTGGATGTCCGCCGTGTGGAGCAGCGTCAACCTCACCTCGCACGTCTGCCCCGGCGGGCACGGCGCCTGGGGGCCCGAGCCTCCGGAGGTGCAACCAGGCGCGGCGGCGGCGAGCGAAGCGGCGCTCACGGCCACCGCGACGGCGGCGAGCCGAGTACGCAGGAAGGGCGGAAGGCCGCATCGTCCGGCTATGTGACGAAGCCCCATGAAAGGTTCCTCTGGCGCTGCACGCTGAACTCGCGCGCGGGTAATGGAAGCGCGCCCCTAGTAGCCCAAGCGTGGACAGGAGGGCAAGGCGATTCGCGCTCCCTCCGATGCTAGGGTGGTGCGCGCGTCTGCCATGACGGAGCAACCGGAAGATCTGGAGTCCCTGGTCCATCACCGGGTCGGGAGCGTGGTCGTCGGCAAGTACCGCCTCGACCGGGTGATAGGCATCGGCGGAATGGCCGCGGTCTACGCGGCCACGCACCGCAACCAGGCCGAGTTCGCCGTGAAGATGCTCCACCCGGAGCTGAGCTCGCGGGAAGACATCCGGTCGCGCTTCCTCCGCGAGGGCTACATCGCGAACTCCGTGAAGCACGCCGGCGCGGTGCGCGTCGTCGACGACGACGTGGCCGAGGACGGGGCCGCGTTCCTCGTGATGGAGCTGCTCGACGGCACGACGGTCGAGGACATGTGGTTCCACAACGAGGACCGGCGCGTGCCGCTGCGCCCGGCGATCGCCATCGCGTACCAGCTCCTCGACGTGCTCGCGGCGGCCCACTCGAAGAACATCGTTCACCGCGACATCAAGCCCGCGAACCTGTTCGTCACGAACCTCGGCGACCTCAAGGTGCTCGACTTCGGCATCGCCCGGCTCCGCGACGCGACCATGAACGCGATCACGCAGGCCGGGACCATGCTCGGGACGCCGGCGTTCATGGCGCCCGAGCAGGCGCGCGGCGTCACGAAGGAGATCGACGGTCAGACCGACGTGTTTGCCGTGGGGGCCACGCTCTTCGCGCTGATCAGTGGGCACCTCGTCCACGAGGCCGACTCGGCGACGATGTTGCTCATCCAGGCGGGGACCAAGCCGGCGCGTTCGCTGCGCACCGTGGCGGAGGACGTGCCGGCGTCCATCACAGCGATCGTCGACAAGGCGCTCGAGTTCACGAAGCCCGCTCGGTGGAACGACGCCGCCGCGATGCGAGACGCCCTCGCCGAGGCCTATCGCGCCGAGTTCCACGAGCCGCTCACGCGCGAGGTGCTGCGCGCGTACTTCGTGGAGATGGAAGGAGCCCCCGTCGCGGCCACGCTGGCGCCGCAGGAGCCCGCCGCGCCGCGCGAGCCGACGCCCGCGCCGGAACCCGGGTCGGGAATGGCGACCAAGGTGGAAGGCCGAGGCGCCCCGCCGGTCGCGCCCACGCCTCCCGCCGCGGAGCCCGCGCCCGCGCCCACTTCCGCGCCCGCGCCCGCGCCTGTGCCCGCGCCCGCGCCCGCGGAGAAGAAGGCCCCGGAACCGACGACGGAGCCATCGCCCGCATCCGAGCCGGACCGGGACGCCGATCCCAAGGACGCGCTGCCACCCACCGTTCGCCGCGCCCCCCCGACGCCGCCGAAGAAGTCGGTCGCGCCCCTCGTCATCGGCGCCGCGCTCCTCGTGGCCATCGGCCTCGGTATCGTCGCTCTTCTCCGCTGAAGGACGGCGCAACGGGACGGCTTCTCCGCCGGGCTACTCCCGGTCGGGGATCGTCTGCAGAATGGGCCGCCGGTCCGTGTCGCTCTCCGGCGGGAACGGGTTCGCCTCGGCGCTCCCCGTCAGCAAGTCGAAGAGCGTCGGCGCGAAGGTGGCGGCAACCAGCTCCTCGACGGCGTCCGCCGTGTCGAGCCCGAGCGCGGCCTCGGCGGTGCGATCACAGTCCACGACCGTGACGCGGCGGAGCGCCTCCTTGATCTCCGGGATCGCGGCGGCCTCCATGGACAGCTCGCGTACCCCGAGGCCCACGAGGAGCACCGCGGCCAGGGGATCGCTCGCCATGGCTCCGCAGAGCGCGACCGGTACGCCGTGCGGCGCCGCAGCGCGCACGACCTGGCGGATCATGCGCAGGATGGCGGGATGAAAGGGCGACGCCAGCGGGGCCAGCGAGCGATTGCCGCGGTCGATGGCGAGCGTGTACTGGACGAGATCGTTCGTGCCGATGCTGAAGAACTCGGCCTCGCGCGCCAGCACGTCGGCCATGATGACCGCGCTCGGCACCTCGATCATGATGCCCAGCGGCACGTGCTTCGCGCGCTTGTGGCCGGCCGCGTCGACCTCGTCCATGGCCTGCTCGAGCAGGCGGCGCACTTCGCGCAGCTCCTGCACGCTCGCCACCATCGGGATCATGATGCGCAGGTCGCCGTGGGCGCTCGCCCGGACCATCGCCCGCAGCTGGGTGAGGAACACGTCCGGGCGCGACAGGGCCAGGCGTACCGCGCGAAGGCCGAGCGCCGGGTTCATCTCGGCCGGCAGCTGGAAGCTCGACGCGAACTTGTCCCCGCCGATGTCGAACGTGCGGAGCGTCACCGAGCGCGGCGACACGGCCTCGACGACGGCGCGGTAGAGCTCGTACTGCTCGTCCTCCGTCGGCATCTTGATGCGATCGATGTAGATGAACTCGGTGCGGTAGAGCCCGATGCCTTCCGCGCCGTGGTCGAGGGCGAGGATGGCCTCCGCCGGCAGCTCGACGTTCGCCTTCAGGCTGACCGGCTCGCCGTCGCGCGTCACGCAGGGCTGGTTGCGCGCGCTCAGGAGGCCGCGCGCGAACGCCAGGTGACGCGCGCCGCGGCCGCGCGCCTCCTCGATGGCGATCTCGCTCGGGTTGACGGTGATCTCTCCACGGAGCCCGTCGACGACCACGAGGTCGCCGGTGCGAATGATCGTGATTGCGTCGGCCGCGCCCACGACCGCCGGGATCTCCAGGGCGCGGGCCATGATGGCGGTGTGGCTCGTGCGGGTGCCGATCTCGGTCACGAACGCGATGACCGGCTCCCGCACCATGCCCGCCGTGTCGGCCGGGGAGAGGTCACGCGCGATCACGACCATGGGTTGGTCGAGCCGCGGCACGATGAGCTTCGTGTCGCCCGTCAGCTCCCGGAGCAGCCGGTCGCAGACGAACTCCACGTCGTGACGGCGCTCGACGATGTACGCGTCCCCGCTCGCGACCTCGGCGGGCCCGAAGAGCTTGCCGATCTCGTCGCACGACTGCGCCACCGCCCACTCGGCGCACTTCTTCTCCTCGCGGATCTTGTGCTCGACCCGCTCGACGAGCATCGGGTCGCCGATCATCGCCAGGTACGCATCGAGGATCCCGCTCGTCTCCACCGGGGCCTTCGGGAGGCGGGCGCTCACCTCGCGCACGTGACGCCGCGCGTCCTCGACCGCGGTCGTCACGCGGGCGATCTCCGCCTCGATCTGCGCCGTCGCGACGTGGCGCCTCGCGTAGGCGGCCTTGGTGTCGCCGACGACCAGCGCCGGACCGACCGCCACGCCGGGGCTCCCGGCGATGCCCTTGATGATCACGCCGTACGGCGTGCTCTGGTCGCTGGGCGGCGGGCGCGTTCCGCCGGGGGGCTGCTGCGAGCTCATCGCGCCTCCCCGAACTTCGACGCGATGAGCTCACCGATGGCCTGGACGCACTCCTCGGCGCGATCGCCCCGCGCGGATACCTCGAGCACCGTGCCCTTGGAGCCGCAGAGGAGCAGGACGCCCATCACGCTCTTGCCGTTCGCGCTCTGATCATCGCGCGTGACCTCGACGTCGCAGGGATACTTCGACGCGAGCTGCACGAGCTTCGTCGCCGCCCGCGCGTGGAGGCCCAGCTGGTTTATCACCGTGAACCGGCCGCTCGCTTCGCTCATCCGCGGCCTCCCCCCTGCGCGCCGCGCGGGGTGACCGCCGTCGACGACGGAGGCGGCGAGGTGATCCCCTTGAGCTCGAGCACGCTGGGCCGCTCGTCCTCCGGCGGCTCGGGGCTCGACGGCCGCTCCACGCGCTCGCCGGGCGGCGCGACGTCGCCCGCCACGTTGCCGCGATGCGTGTCGCGATGAACGACGGCGATGGCGGCCCCCGTCGACGTCGAGAGATCGCGCGCGAGCGCCTCGGCCACCGTCACCGAGCGGTGGCGGCCGCCCGTGCAGCCGATGGCGATGGTGAGGTAGCTCTTGCCCTCGCGCTCGTACTTCGGGAGCACGTATTCGAGGAGCTCCCGCGTCCGCCGCAGGAACTCCTGCGTCTCCGGCGCGGCGAGCACGTATTTCGCCACCGGCTCATCGAGGCCGGTCAGCG
>JBEKGQ010000589.1:0-4816 GCA_050012715.1 Polyangiaceae bacterium | reverse complement strand
TCGAATCGGTGGCGCGGCTGCGGAGACTTGGCGCCGGACGCGGGCGCGTCCGCCGCCTTCGGACAGTCCTCGCCGCGCCCCTGATTCGACCGACCCGACGACGGCGGGCTCTGTTCTCGCGAGGGGAGAACCAGTGGTCGATCGAGGAGAAGGTTCCCGGTCGCGGGGAGAACGAGCGCACGCTCGCACAGGAGCTGCTCGTCGGTGAGGAGAAGCTGCCAGGTCGTGGGCAGGAGCTGCTCGTCGATGAGGAGAAGCTGCCGTGTCGTGGGCAGGAGCTGCCGGGTCGTGAGCAGGAGGTGCTCGGTCGTGGGCAGGAGCTACCGGGTCGTGGGCAGGAGGTGCTCGGTCGTGGGCGGGAGCTGCTCGTCGGTGAGGAGAAGCTGCCGTGTCGTGGGCAGGAGCTGCTCGGTCGTGGGCGGAAGCTGCTCGTCGGTGAGGAGAAGCTGCCGTGTCGTGGGCAGGACCTGCTCGGTCGTGAGGAGACGCTGCCCGGTCGCGAGGAGACGCGGCCGGGTCGCGAGCAGGAGCCTCTCCGTCCCGAGGAGAACTCGCTCACGCGTCGACAGGCGCTTCGCGGTCACGGGAAGCACCTCCTCGTTCTTTCGCGCAGTTGCGTGCTTCCGCGTCGATTTCTGCTCGGCCGCTGGCAAGAACCTCGCGCTCGGGACCTTAACCACTCGAGAGGGACGAGAAACGAAAGGCACGCCCGCTCGGGGCCATGGTGGCTCCGCGCGGTCGTCAATCCCGGCGAAGTGCGCCCTCGAAGAAAGGAGAAAATTGTCATGTCCAACACATCCAACAAGTCCAAGGCGAGCACCTTGGCGATGCTGCAGGCGCTCATCACGGGCCTGCAGAAGCAGTTTCCGAACGGGCAGTTCACGCTCGGAAACACCGCGTTCACGACGGCGACGCTCGTTCAGACTCTCCAGAGCCTGATCGACGCGATCAACGCCGTGACCACGGCGCAGGCGAACGCGAAGGTCGCGGTGGCGGCGTTGCGAGCAACGGTTACGAAGGTGGGCCCGGTCGTCCTGGCTCTCAAGAGAAACCTGCTCGCGACGTTCGGCAACGCGACCGACATCCTGGCCCTGTTCGGCCTGGAGCCTCGCAAGGCTCCGGCGCCGCGCAAGGGCACGGAGATCGCGGCCGCCGCGGCGAAGGCGGAGGCCACGCGCAAAGCGCGTGGGACGACGAGCAAGAAGCAGAAGCTCGCCGTCACGGGCAACGTGACCGGGGTCAGCATCACCCCGATCACCGCGCCGGTCCCCGCCCCGCCGTCCGCACCGCCGGCGACGGCTACTCCGACCGCGCCCCCCGCAGGGGGCACGGCCGCCAAGTAGGCGCTGCCTCGTAGGCGCTCACGCGCCTGACCCCGGGACCGGGGGACGCCGCCCGTAGAGCGGTGGCGTCTCCCGGCGCCCGACTATTCCGCGCGGTCACCGAGCGGCGAGCGCCGCGAGCAGCTTCCCGTGCACGCCGCCGAAGGCCCCGTTCGAGAACAGCGCCACCGTGTCCCCCGCCTTCGCCTCCGCCGCCACCACCTCCACGATCTCCTCGAGGCTCCCCATCACCCGCGCCTTGTGGCCCAGCGCCGCCGCGAGCTTCGCGAGGTCGAGCCGCTCCGCTTCGGGGATGTTCGTCCGCCCCAGCGGCGCCAGAAGCACCCGGTCCGCCGCGTCGAAGGCGCGCGCGTACGCCTCCTGGTGCAGCGCGCGGCACGCCGTCGCGCTCCGCGGCTCGAAGGCCACCCAGAGCGTCCCGTCGCGGTGGCGCGACCGCAGCGCCCGCAGCGTCTCGTCGACCGCGGTCGGATGGTGCGCAAAGTCGTCGTAGACGCGCACGCCGCCCGGCTCGCCCAGCAGATCCTGCCGCCGCCGCACCCCCTCGAACGAGGCCAGATGCGCCCGCGCGTCCGTGACGCTCACGCCCATCCCCTCCGCGCACGCCGCCAGCGCGGCGATCGCGTTGCGCACGTTGTGCAGGCCGGGCACCCGCAGCGCGTAGCGCCCGCAGGACATGCCCCCCACGAACAGGTCGAACTGCTGCGCCCCCTCCGCCGTCACCGTCGCCGGCGCACCCAGCCACGTCGGCGTCACGTCGCCGGTGTCGTCGTGCTCGAGCGCGTACCACGCGATGCGCCTCGCGCCGGCCTCCTCCTGCACCACGGCCCGCACCCGCGCGTCGTGCGCGTCGCACACCAGCAGCCCCTGCTCGGGCGCCGCCCGTACGAGGGCGCGGAACGCCGCCTCGTAGGACGCGACGTCCGGGTAGATGTCGACGTGGTCGAGCTCGATGCTCGTCACGATGGCCACGTCGTCCGGCCCGACGCCGATGTAGTCCAGAAACTTCGGCTGCTTGTGCCAGAAGACCGCGTCGTACTCGTCGCCCTCGACGACGAACGGCGCCCGCCCCCCCGCGCCCGGACGAACGCGCGTCGACCCGATCGCCGCGCCGCGGTCGAGCCCCTTCGGGATGCCGCCGATGAACCAGCCCGGATCGAAACCCGCGCGCGAGAGCAGCCACGCGCACATCGCGCTCGTCGTCGTCTTCCCGTGCGTCCCGGTGACGACGAGCGGCCGGCGCTTCGCGAGGAACAGCTCGCGCAGCGCCCCCGACATGGAGACGCGCGTCAGCCCCAGGCGCTCCGCCGTGACCGCCTCCGGGTTCTCCCGCCGGATCGCGTTGCCGACGACGACCAGATCCGGCCGGTCCTCGACGTGGGCCGCCTCGTAGCCGCGCATGCACCGCACCGCGAGCGCCTCGAGCGCCGGCCCGATGGGCGGATCGAACGCCACGTCGGAGCCGCTCACCGCGTGCCCCGCCTCGACGAGGAGCGCCGCCAGCGCCCCCACCCCCGTCCCCGAGACCCCGACCAGATGCACCCGCATGACGCCCCGGAGCTGGCTCTCTCAGGCCTTCGAGAAGACGAACTCGTCGCCCTTCAGGTCCACCTTCACGACGCTCCCCGGCGGGTAGCCGCCGTGGAGGATCTCTTCGGCCAGCGGGTCCTGCAGCTCTTTCAGGATCGCGCGTCGCAGCGGGCGCGCGCCGAACGCCGGCTCGTACCCGAGGTCGACGAGCTTCAGCTTCGCCGCCTCGTCGAGCTGCATCTTCAGCTCGCGGTCGGTCAGCAGCTTCTCGAGGCGGCGGAGCTGGATGTCGACGATGCCGCGCAGATCCTTCTTCGAGAGCGGCCGGAAGAGGACCACGTCGTCGATGCGGTTCAGGAACTCGGGCCGCAGGAAGGCGCGGAGCTCCTCGCGCATCACGTCGCGCAGCGCCTCGATGCCCTCGGGCGACTCGAAGAGCTTCGGGTCCGTCTCGAGCAGGCGCTTGCTCCCGATGTTGCTGGTCATGATGACGACGGTGTTCGAGAAGTTCGCGGTGCGCCCGCGCCCGTCGGTGAGCCGGCCGTCGTCGAGCACCTGGAGCAGCAGGTTGAACACGTCGGCGTGCGCCTTCTCGACCTCGTCGAAGAGGAGCACGCTGTACGGGCGCCGGCGCACCGCCTCGGTGAGGAAGCCGCCCTCCTCGCTGTCGACGTAGCCCGGCGGCGCTCCGACGAGGCGCTGCGCCATGTGCTTCTCCATGAACTCGCTCATGTCGAGGCGCGTGAGCGACTGCTCGTCGTCGAAGAGGAACTCGGCGAGCGCCTTGGCGAGCTCGGTCTTCCCCACCCCGCTCGGCCCGAGAAAGAGGAACGACCCGATGGGCTTGCCCGGATCGCGCAGCCCGACCCGGCCGCGGCGCACCGAGCGCGAGACGGCGCGCACCGCCTCGTCCTGACCGACGACGCGCTCGGTGAGGCGCGCCTCCATCTTGAGGAGCTTCTCGCTCTCGGCCTCGAGCATCTTGGCGACCGGGATCCCCGTCCACTCGCCGAGGACGCCAGCGACATCCTCCTCCGTCACGATGTTCGACGCGGCGGTGGCCGACTCGCGCCCGACCGCGGCCTGGGCCGCCTCGAGGCGCCGCTTCACGTCGGGGATCTGCACGTGCTCGAGCTCGCCGAGGCGGGCGAAGTCGTGCTTCTCGCGCGCGTCCTTCATCTGCCCCTCGAGGCGGGTCTCTTCGGCCTGGAGCGCGGCGAACGCCGCGACCGCGCCGCGCCGCGAATCGAGCTTGGCCCGCATCTCGCTCACCGTCGGCTCGAGCTCGCGGATCTCCTTCTCGAGGCGCTCGCGCGTCTTCACGCTCATCGCGTCCCCGTCGCCGGCGAGGGACGCGACCTGCGCCTTCAGCGACGAGAGCCGCCGGATCGCCGCGTCGACCGTCGCCGGCACGCCGTCGATCTCGACCCGCTTGCGCGCCGCGGTCTCGTCGAGCAGATCGATCGCCGCGTCGGGCAGCGCGCGGTCCTGCAGGTAGCGCTTCGCGAGCCGCACCGCGGCGACGATGGCGCCCTCGCCGATCTGCACGTGGTGGTGCGCCTCGTACTTCGACGCGATGCCGCGGAGGATCTCGATCGCCTGGTCGAGCGTCGGCGCCTCGATCGCGAGCACGCTGAAGCGCCGGAGCAGGCCCGGGTCGCGCTCCTGCATCTTCTTCGCGCCGTCGACCGTCGTCGAAGCCACGAGCTGCACCTCGCCGCGCGCGAGGAGCGGCTTCAGGAGATCGCCTACCCCGCTCCCGGCCTGGCCTTGCCCGAGCAGCGAGTCGATGCCGTTCACGTAGAGCAGCGTCTCCTTCGAGCCCGCCTTGACCGCCGCGATCACCTGGCGGAGCCGCTCCTCGATCGCCCCGCGGAGCTTCGCGCCGGCCACGAGGAGGCCAGTCTCCAGCTCGAGGACGCTGAGCTTCGCCAGGCTCTCGG
>JBEKGQ010000588.1:0-4827 GCA_050012715.1 Polyangiaceae bacterium | reverse complement strand
GGAGTGGGGTCCGGTGGGAGCTGGTGCTGGGGGCGGCGCTGGTTTCGGCGGCGGCCTGCGGGGGCGCAGGCGGGGGAGGGGGTGGGATCGCGGTGCAGACGCCAGGGACGTCGACGACGACCGCGGCCTCCGGCGGGACCACGACGACGTCAGCGACCACGACCACGACCACGTCAACGACCACGACCCCGTCAACGACCACGACCACGACCGGGACCGCTGCGCATGTGGACATGAAGGCGCCGGTGCCGAGCATGATGGGAACGGACCTTCAGGCCCTCGGGCTGGACCCGAAGAACCTCCCGCCGATGGAGAAGCTCGATCCCAAGGCGCTGCGCGGGGTGATGAAGCTCCTGGCCAGGTCGCTCGGCGGCAAGTGCGCCGACTGCCACACCGAGGGGGACTTCGCCGCGCAGACGCGCCGGAAGAAGATCGCGACGAAGATGTGGGACGAGCTCGCCGCGAAGCTGACGCTGGCCGACGGGAGCCCGATGTTCTGCGACTCGTGCCATCAAGGCCGCATCACCCAGCTCGATCGCACCGACAAGAAGGCGCTCGCCAAGTGGATGGAGACGAGCTTCGTCGACGGGCTGAAGCGCAAGGACGGCAAGGCCGAGGAATGCGAGAGCTGCCACGTCGGCATGGAGATGCACTTCCTCGCCGAGTGGGGGAAGTGACGCCCGCGTTTGCCTGGCCGCGACGATCGGCGAGGTGACCGAAACACGCGTATGCCCCGCGTTTGTGCAGCTGTGGAGAGCCACTGGACAATCTGTTCCCTGTTTGTTGACGATAGAACGCACGTTCAGTAGCCTTGCGGCACGATGCAAGGGCTCACACAGCGCCAGCAGATGGTCCTCGACTTCATCCGGCAGTCGATTCACGACCGCGGCTACCCTCCCACGCTCCGCGAGATCGGCGCGCGCATGGGCATCCGCTCGACGAACGGCGTCAACGACCACCTGCGCGCCCTCGAGCGCAAGGGCTACTTGACGCGTGAGGACATGAAGTCGCGCGCGCTGCGGCCGACGACGCTGGCCAACGAGCAGCTCGGCGACCTGCCCGTCGAGGCGGTGGCGAACGACGTCGACATGGTCGAGGTCCCCATTCTCGGGCGCGTGGCGGCCGGGCTGCCCCTCCTCGCCGAGGAGCACGTGGTCGACACGGTGCGCATCGACCGCACACTCATCAAGGGCGGGCGCGAGGTCTTCGGCCTCAAGGTCCACGGCGACTCGATGATCGAGGCCGGGATCCTGAACGGCGACTACATCTTCGTGAAGAAGCAGCTCACCGCGTCGCGGGGCGAGATCGTCGTCGCCCTCATCGGCGACGAGGCCACGGTGAAGTACTACTTCCCCGAGAAGGACCACGTTCGCTTCCAGCCGGCGAACAAGAACATGGCCCCCATCTACGTGCGCTCGGGGGACTTCAAGCCGACCATGCTCCTCGGCATCGTCGTGGGCATCTTCCGGCGGATCTGACCGGCGGTCTCGGCACGAGACGCGCTTGACCGCGGTTCCAGCGGTTGGATACGGTCCGAATACAGCGATGCGGTTGCTCCTCGTCAGTTGCGCCGTCGCCGTCGGCCTCGCCGTCACCGGCTGCGGCGGGGTGAGCTACGCCATCGCGGTCAACTCCGCGGCGTCGCGCGTCGAGGAGGCCAAGGCCGTCGGCGCCGAGCAGCTCGCGCCCTACGAGTACTACTACGCCAAGGAGCACCTCGAGCAGGCGCAGGTCGAGGCGGCCGAGGCGAGCTACTCCGACGCCGCGAACCTCGCCGAGACCGCCGAGGAGTACGCGAGCAAGGCCATCGAGCTGGCGCAGACCGCGCGCCGGACTCGCCCGTGAGCGCCCCATGAGCGACCTGCGACGCCTCGGTTCGCTGCTGCTCGTCGCGGTCGTCTCGCTCGCGTCGACGTCGTGCGCCGGCGGGGCGATGCGCGGCAAGATCCGCGGCCTGACGACGACGGTCGACGACGCGGAGAAGAACGGCGCGATGAAGTGCGCCCCGCGCGAGCTGGCCATCGCTCGCAGCCAGCTCGAGTTCGCGGCGATCGATCTCGACCAGGGCGAGGGCTCGCTCGCCGAGGCCCACCTCGCCAAGGCCGAGCCCAACGCGCAGGCCGCGTTCCAGAACAGCCCGCCCGACCGGTGCACCTCGCGCGAGTTCGTCGAGGTCGCCTCGAAGCCGGTCGACGGCGACACCGACGGCGACGGCATCCCCGACTCGCGCGACCAGTGCATCAACGAGCCCGAGGACAAGGACGGCTACCTCGACGACGACGGCTGCCCGGACCCGGACAACGACGCCGACGGCATCCCCGACACCGCCGACAAGTGCCCCAACGAGCCGGAGGACCTCGACGGCTGGCAGGACGAGGACGGCTGCCCGGATCCGGACAACGACGCCGACCAGGTCGCGGACATCGACGACTTCTGCCCGAACACCCCCGGCGTCCCCGGCGGCGATCACCCCGGGTGCCCGAAGAAGAACTCGCTCATCGTGGTGACCGAGCACGAGATCCGCATCACGCAGCAGATCCAGTTCGAGTTCAACAAGGCGGTCATCCGCCCGGGCATCAGCTTCCGCATCCTCGACGAGGTGGCGACGGTGCTGACCGACAACCCGAAGATCAGCCTCGAGGTGCAGGGCCACACCGACAACGTCGGCGGCGACGGGTACAACATGAACCTGTCGCAGAAGCGCGCCGACGCGGTGCGCGCCTACCTCGTCGCGAAGGGCATTTCCCCCGCGCGCCTCGTCTCCAAGGGCTACGGCTTCCACCAGCCGCTCGTGCCCAACACCACGGCGTCGAACCGCGAGCTCAATCGCCGCGTGCAGTTCATTCGCACCGAGACCCACTAGCCGGCGGGGGATTGGCCGCCGGGGGATTGGCCGCCGAGCCGCAGAGACGCGGAGCAGAGAGGGATTGGCCGCAGAGACGCGGAGAGGAGGATTGGGTTGTTCCCCGCTCTTCTGCCCCCATTCCTCTCTGCGCCTCCGCGGCTCTGCGGCCAATCCCCTCTCTCCTCCTCGCGCGGCGACACTCTGCGTCTCCGCGGCTCCGCGGCCAATCCTCTTTTTCTTCGGCAAATCCCTCGCCATTTGCGAGGCGACCTGCTCTATGCTGCCGCCCGGCGGAGGAAGATTCGCGTGCAAGGCAACGTAGTTTTCGTCGCGTGTGCGCGGCGTGTGCTTTTCTGGCTCGTCGTCGTCGTCGCCAGCCTCGTCGCCGTTCCCGCCCTCGCGGCGGATGCGCGCATCGAGAAAGAGGCGCAGGCGCTCCAGAAGAAGGCCATCGAGGAGGACAACCTCAACGTCGACTACCCGTCGGCGGTGAAGAAGCTGCAGAGCGCGGCCGCCAAGTGCGACGGCGACAAGTGCAGCCCGGCGATCAAGGGCGCCATCCTCCGCGATCTGGGCGCGATGCAGATCCTCGCCGGCAACGACGGCGACGGCCGCGCGAGCTTCGCGCAGGCGATCGCGGTCGACGCGTCGCTCGATCTCGACGCCGCCTACAAGACCCCCCAGCTCGAGGCGGTCTGGAACGAGGTGAAGAAGAAGGCCCCCCCGCCCGCCGCGGGCGGCGGCGGCGGTGAGCCGCCGGTCGCGACCGGACAGCAGCCCTCCGGCGATTTCGCCCACACGCCGGCGCCCGAGGCGCCCGTCCGCACGCCGCTCCCCATCTACGCGGAGTACTCCGGCAGCGAGCAGCTCGCGCGCGTCATCGCCAAGTACAAGGCTCCCGGCATGACGGACTGGAAGCCCATCGAGCTCCCGAAGATGGGCACCGGCTTCGGCGGTCTCATCCCCTGCAAGGACGTCATGCAGGGCGTGGTGAGCTACTACATCCAGGGCTTCAACGCGGGCAACGACCCCGTCGCGACGTCGGGCAGCCGCAACAAGCCGTACACCGTCGCGGTGAAGGCTCAGATCACCGGCCCGGCGCCGTCGCTGCCGGGGCAGGACCCCCCCAAGCAGTGCAGCGAGCTGACCGGCGCCGAGTGCCCGCCGGACTTCCCCGGGTGCAACAGCAAGAAGAGCTCCGGCGAGGACTGCGACAAGGACTCGCAGTGCACGAGCAACGCCTGCGTCGGCGGCAAGTGCGCCGAGAAGAAGGGCGGCGGCGACGACTGCGAGAAGGACGACGAGTGCGCGAGCGGGTCGTGCTCCGACTCGAAGTGCACGTCGGCCAAGAAGAGCTCCGGCGAGGACTGCGAGAAGGACGACGAGTGCGACAGCGACTCCTGCAAGGAGGGCAAGTGCGGCGGCGGCGGTGGCGGGGGCAAGTTCCCGCGGGTCTGGGTGGGCCTGGCGCTCTCGCTCGACCTCTACGTCATGCCGGGCGCGCAGAACGTCTGCTCGAAGACGACCGGATCCATCAACACCGCCGGGTACAGCTGCCTCGACCCCAGCACGGGCCAGGCTTTTCCGCCGAACCAGACGATCAACAGCGCGATCATCCCCAATCGCAGCGACGAGGTCCAGGGCGGCTTCGTGCACGGTCCCTTCACCATCATGGCGAGCTTCGACTACGCGCTGAACCACAACATGCTCGTCGGAGTCCGCGCCGGCTACGAGGCGCTCACCATGCCGACGGGCGCCGCGTTCGCGCCGGTGCACCTCGAGGCGAGGTTCACGTATCTCATCGGCAAGGACGCCATCTCGGCCAAGATCGCGCCGATGGTCTTCGTCGGCGCCGGCGTGGGCGAGTTCGACGCGTTCGTTCCGGTCAACGTGTTCCTCAACAACGCGAACGGCTCGCTTGTCGCAGGCGGCCCGGCGGTCCTCAGCGGCAAAGAGAACGCCTGGCTCACCACCGGGCCCGG
>JBEKGQ010000587.1:0-4860 GCA_050012715.1 Polyangiaceae bacterium | reverse complement strand
GAAGGGAGCCCGCGCGATGGGCGAGCGCTCCACGTCGGACGAGAGCGCCCTCTGGTCCGCCCACGAGCGCGCGCTCGTGCGGACGCGCGACGCAGGCGCGGCGGCGCAGCGGATCGCCTCGAGCGCGGCGCGGCAGCGGGCGTCGATCGACACGGTGTCCGATCGGGCGCGCGGGCTCTCTTCGCGCGCCGCGGAGCTGCAGGCGGCCTTCGCGCGCGTGGTCGACGCGTTCGAGCGGCTCGCGCTCGTCGCCCTCAACGCGGGGCTCGAGGGGGCGCGCCTCGGCGAGGCCGAAGGGCGTCAGCTCGCGCTCGTGAGCGACGAGGTGCGGTCGCACGCGTCGCGCGGGGCGGAGACGTCGCGCGAGCTGGCGACGGCGCTCATGGCCCTCGCCGCGGATCTCGCGCAGCTCGAGACGCAGGTGGCCCAGGCGCAGGGCGTCGTCGCCGAGGTGACGCAGGACTCGGCGCGCGCGGCGGGCGCCGCGAGCGACGCGGAGTCGGCGCTGGTCGACGTCGGCGAGCGCGTGAAGAAGGCCACCGGCAGCGACCCGGAGACGGTGCGCGCGGTGGCGGAGGCGAGCGAGCGAGCGCGCGCGCTCGTCACGTCGCTGACCGCGCTGAGCGGCAAGGTGCCCCGCGCCGCGCTCGTGGGAACGCTCGGCCCCGTGCTGGCGCCGCTGGCGCGCCTGCTCACCGACGACGAGCCCGAGGAGGACGAGAGGACGGAGTAGGCGGCGATGACGTCGACGTCGAGCGATCCCGAGCTCGTGCGCCTGCTCATCCAGGAGCTCGAGCGCCACCTCCCGACGCTCGAGGCGGTGCCTCGCGACGTCCCGTCGGTGCAGCGCGCGGTGCACGCGCTGAAGGGGAGCGCGGGGCTCGCCGGAGAGCGCGAGCTGGCGGCGACGCTGGAGCGGCTCCACCGGCGCGTGAAGGAGGGCGACGAGAGCGCCTTCGCGGAGGCCCAGACGCTCGTGCAGATCGCGGTGCAGCGCCTCGGCGCGGGCGAGACCGCGGTCGCGGCGCGCTGGCCCATCCCGCCCGACGACCTCGGGGCCCGCCCGCTCGATCCGCTGGTGCGCGCGCAGTACGCGGCCGAGGTCACCGACCGCCTCGCGCGCATCGACGAGGCGCTCTCGACCGGCGACGACCCGCTCGACGCCGTCCGCGGCATCTACCGCCACGTGCACACCATGAAGGGCGCGGCGAGCGCGGTCGGCGACGAGCCGATGAGCTGGTTCTGCCACGGCCTCGAGGAGCGGGTGAAGGGCGCCGACGGGACGGAGTCGGCGCGCGCGGCGCTGCAGGAGGTGGCGCGCTGGCGGGTCGTGCTCGGCGCGCTCCTCGACGAGCCGGAGACCGCGCTCGCCACGCTTCGCGCGCGCGGGCGGCCGTCGACCTTGCCGCGGAGCTCGATGCCGAGCATGGCGTCGGTGCGCCCGCTCGACTCGGACCCGCCGCGCTCGACCGGCTTCGAGGAGGCCACGACGACCATCCGCGTCGCCGCGCTCGACGTCGACCGTCTGCTCGAGAAGTTCGACGCCATCGACCTCGTGCGCGAGGGCATCGCGGCGCGGGCGGAGAGCGGTCGCGACACGGCGGCGGCGCTGCGCGACATGCGGTCGTCCCTCGTCGAGGCGCTCCGCCTCATCGGCCCGCCGCGGCCGTGGGGCGCGCCCGCCGCCGCGCTCCGCCGCATCGACCTCGTCGCGGCGCGGCTCGGCGTCTTCGGCGAGGCGCTCGACACCTCGTCCATCCAGGCCCACGCCACCGAGCACGCGCTCCGCGACGACGTGGCGGACGCCAAGCGGCAGCTCTCGACGATGCGGCAGACCACCGTCGGGCGCATCTTCGCGCGCCTCACGACCGCCATCGAGTCCGAGGCGCGGCGGAGCGGCCGCGCGGTCATCGTCCGCACGCGCGGCGCCGACGAGACGATCGACCGCCGCATCGCCGAGCAGCTCGTGGAGCCGTGCCTCCAGCTCGTGCGCAACGCGGTCGCCCACGGCATCGAGACGCCCGAGGCCCGCACCGCCCTCCGCAAGCCGCCGAGCGGCACCATCGCCCTCGAGGCGCGCAAGCTCGGCAACCGCCTCGGCATCCTCATCGAGGACGACGGCGCCGGCGTCGACGTGGGCGACGTGCGCGCCCGCGCGCTCGAGGCCGGCCTCGTCACCCAGGCGATCGCCGAGGCCGCCGACGACGACACGCTGCTCTCGCTCCTCTTCGTGCCGGGCTTCTCGACCCGCGAGTCGAGCGATCTCCTCGCCGGGCGCGGCATCGGGCTCGAGATCGCCCGCAGCGTCGTGCAGCGCATGGGCGGCGGCATCCGCCTCTCGAGCCGCGCCGGCGAGGGCTTCAGCGCGCGCATCGACGTGCCGATCGAGAGCGGCCTCGTGACCGTCCTCTGGGTCATCGCCGGGCAGGACGAGCTGGCGATCCCGGCGGTGAACGTGCGCCGCGTGCGCCTGGCGACCGAGGAGGGGGTGGACCTCGCGCGCGTGCCGCACCTGCTCGCGTGCCTCGACTCGAACGCCGGCGGGACCACGATGTACGTGGTCGACGTGGAGCTCCAGGGCGAAGACGCGCCCGCGGCGGCGGTCGGCGTGGGGGTCGACGCGGTGGGCCGCACCGAGGAGCTGCTCGTCCGCCCGCTCGGGCCGCTCGTGGCCGGGGTGGGCCCGTTCGCGGGCGCCATCGTGCGCGGCGACGGGTCGCTGCGCCTCGCGATGGACCCGTGGGCTCTCGCGCCGCGCATCCGCGCGTTCTCCGCGACGCGCCCCGGCGGCAGCGGTCACCCGCCGTCGAGCTCGAGCTCGGCCCGGCGGTGACGCGTGCCTCCCTCCGTCCACATCGACGCCATGAAGGCCGCCGACGCCGCCGCGGTCGCGGCGATCGACGACGCGACGCGCATGGACGAGAAGCAAGTGCGGGACGAGCTCGAGCGCCCCTGGGCGCGCCTCTGGGTCGCCCGGGAGGACGCGGCGCGGGAATTCGAGGGGACGCCAGTCCCCGAACAACGGGCCGGGGCGGCCGTCCGGCCGACCCGGAGCGAAGACGCCGGGGCGGTCGTGGCGTTCCTCGTCTCGTGGCACGTGGCCGACGAGCTTCACGTCCTCAACGTGGCGACGCGCGCGGACCGGCGGCGGCGCGGCATCGGGCGAGCGCTCATGGACCAGGTGGTGACCTACGCGCGCGAGCACCGGGTGCGGCACGTGCTGCTCGAGGTGCGCCGCTCCAACGCGCCGGCCATCGCCCTCTACCGCACCGTCGGCTTCTTCGCGATGGGCGTCCGCGCCAGGTACTACCCGGACGACGAGGACGCGGTCGAGATGGTGCTCATGCTGGACCCCGCGACCGGCGCCGTCGTGGCGCACGCCGATGAGGTGCGCCTCGAGGGGTGAGGCGGGGCGCCGTCAAAGCGCGGGAGCGAGGCGGGTGTTACACCTGTGTCGTCGATGAAGCGCGTCCTCGGTCTCCTCGTGCCCGTCGTGGCTCTCGGCCTCCTGCCCGCCGCGCCGGCGCTTGCTCAGCACCCGCCGCCCGCCGCGGCGCCGGACGCTCCCGCCGCCACCGCGGCGCCGGTCGATCCGGCGCACCAGGCGCTCGACGAGGGGCGCTTCGCGGACGCCGACCGCCTGGCGACGCAGGCGATGGCCGCCGGCGGAGCGCAGCGGCTCGTGATGCTCGCGCTGAGGGCCCGCGTCCTGGCCGCGCAGGGCAAGGTCGACGCGGCGATCGCGCTGCTCGATCCGCAGAAGACGGCGGCGGGCCTCGGCGGGCGGCGCGTCCGCATCGAGCTCGGCGAGCTGCTCATCCGCGCCGGGCGCCGCGCCGAGGCCGAGCCCGTGCTCATGGAGTTCGCCAGCGAGTACGGCAGCGACGCCATCAACGCGAGCGACCCCGAGGGGCTCGCGATGGTCGGCCGCGCGATGCACCTCCTGCGGCACCCGAAGGACGCGAACACCGCCTTCAAGGAGAGCGTGCGCGCCGACAAGACCCGCGTCGAGACGCACCTCTGGTGGGCCGAGCTCTTCGAGGACTACTACGACCCGGGCGACGCCGAGGCCGAGCTGAACGACGCGCTGAAGCTCGCGCCGAAGAACGCCGACGCGCTGGCGATGA
The DNA here is from genome assembly GCA_050012715.1 of Polyangiaceae bacterium. Lineage (GTDB taxonomy): Bacteria > Myxococcota_A > Polyangia > Polyangiales > Polyangiaceae > Palsa-1150. The sequence continues at coordinate 733 of JBEKGQ010000587.1, read as the reverse complement.
TGGCGCGCCTCAAGCTCGACGAGGTGTTCGACTTCGACGCGGCCGAGAAGCTCGTGAAGGAGGCCCTCGCGACGAACCCGAAGCACACCGGCGCCTTCGGCGTGCGCGCCGGCTGCGCGCTCCGCGACGGGGACCTCGACGCGGCCAACGCCGCCATCGACGCGGGCCTCGCGGTGGACCCGGCCGACCTGGAGCTGCTCTCCCTCCGCGCCGCCGCGCGCTACCTCGCCGACGACCGGCCCGGCTTCGAGGCGGCGAAGAAGGCGGTCTTCGCCCGGAACAAGGAGTACAGCCGCGCCTACGGCATCATCGGGGACTACGCGGAGTGGGAGCACCGGTACGACGAGGTCATCGGCATGATGAAGGACGCCGTGGCCCTCGACCCGAAGGACGGCAAGGCCTGGGCGCAGCTCGGCATGTGGCAGACGCGCGCCGGGCTCGAGGCGGACGGCGTGAAGTCGCTCGAGGAGTGGTGGAAGCACGACCACTTCAACGTCCGCGCCTTCAACACGCTGGAGAAGCTCTACACGCAGTGGATCCCGGGCCAGTACGACTCGGTGCCGGCGGGTCAGTTCGACATCCGGTACCCGAAGGCGGAGCGCGCGGTGATGGAGCGGTACGCGCCGCGGATGCTCGGCGAGGCGTGGGGCCAGATGAAGGTCCACTACATGTTCACGCCGACGGTGCCGGTGCACGTCGAGATGTACGCGAGCCGCGACCAGTTCAGCGTGCG
>JBEKGQ010000586.1:0-4866 GCA_050012715.1 Polyangiaceae bacterium | reverse complement strand
GTGATCGCCATCCTCCCCTCGTCGGATGGCCCGACGTCCCCATCCCCACCCCGGTCCCCCCTGCGAGTCACCATCCCGCGGGATGCGCGCAAGCCCGGACCCGAGGTCTTCCCACCGCAGGCGAAGGTCGGCGCGTCCTACCTGGGCCCTATGCTCGCGAAGCGCCGTGCGCAGGAGCAGGGGTACGACGAGGTGGTCCTCCTCGACGCCGAGGGGCACGTCGCCGAGGCGCCCACGGCCAACGTGTTCGCCGTGCGACGGGGCGAGATTTTCACGCCGGCGCTCGGGCGCGTCCTGCCGGGTATCACGCGCGACAGCATCCTCGCGCTCGCGACCGCGGAGGGGCTGGTCGCCCGCGAAGCCCACCTGTCACCGGAGCAGCTCTTGGGCGCGGACGAAGCGTTCCTGGCCGCGACGTCCTACCCGGTGCTCGGGATCGCCTCGATCGAAAGACACCCGCTGAAGGACGGCGCGCCAGGCCCGGTGACCGCGCGCCTGCTGGAGTTGCTCGTCGCGTGCGAACGAGGCGAGGACGGCCGCTTTGCGCAGTGGGTCGTCCCGGTCTGATCCGTCGGCGCGGACGGGTCGCTGTGCCTTGGCAGCCGCACGCCGCGGTGGCTCACTCTCGGGATGCAGATCCCCCTCTGGCAAGTGGACGCCTTCACCGCCCGTCCCTTCGGCGGCAACCCCGCCGCGGTGTGTCCGCTCGAGCAATGGCTCTCGGACGAGGTGATGCAGGCGATCGCCGCCGAGAACAACCTGTCCGAGACGGCCTTCTTCGTGCGCCGGCCCGATGGCGACTTCGACCTTCGCTGGTTCACGCCCCGAAGCGAGGTGGACCTCTGCGGGCACGCCACGCTCGCGTCGGCGTGGGTGCTCACGCGCGAGATCGCTCCGGGACGCGCGCGCGTCGTCTTCCACACGAAGAGCGGGCCGTTGACGGTTGTCCGCGCGGGGGAGGAGCTCGCGATGGACCTGCCTGCGCGCCCGTCGCGCCCTGTCGAGACGTCGACGGCGCTGGCGAAGGCGCTCGGCGCTCCGCCCATGGCGACGCTCCGCGCGCGGGACCTCGTCGCCGTCTTCGCGCGCGCGGAGGAGGTTCGCGGGCTCGCCCCGGACATGGCGGGCATCGAGGCGCTCGACGGAGTCTTCGCCGTCTGCGCGACGGCGCCGGGCACGGGCCCCGACGCCGACGTGGACTTCGTGTCCCGGTTCTTCGCGCCGGCCAAGGGCGTCCCCGAGGACCCGGTGACGGGATCGTCGCATGCCACGTTGGTCCCCTACTGGGCGGAGAGGCTGGGGAGGAAGGTGCTCCGCGCTCGCCAGGTGAGCGCGCGGGTCGGTGAGGTCGGGTGCACCCTCGAAGGCGAGCGCGTCGTGTTAACGGGGCGGGCGGTGATCGTGCTGCGGGGGACGCTGGTCGTGTGAGCGACCTACATGCACACGTCGCTGTCCTCGAGCACACAAACGTTCGCGGTGCAGGTCGAGAAGTCGTCGCAGGTCGCGGTGGGATCCGCGCACGACTGCCCGTCCGCGATGACGACCGGGCACATGCCCACGATCGAGCAGCTTCCCACGAGGCAGCGCACCAGATCACCGCAGGCTTCCCCCCCGGAGACCCACGTCACCGCGCCGCACGTCGCGCTCTGGCCGCAGCCGAGACCAGACGCGCAGTCGGTGTCGACCTGGCAGGAGTCACCCGCTTCGCCGGGGGCGGCGCAGGTGCTCGCCCGACACCCCGCGGGAGGCGTGCAATCGCCCGCCGCCGTGCACGCCTGCCCCACCGCCAACGTGGGCTGACACGTCGACGTGGTCGCCTCGCAATAGAGACCCGCACCACAGACCTTCGCGAGTCCGTCGCACGCCGCACCCTGGGAGCCCACGCTCGGGATCACACAGGTCGGCTGGCTCGCCTGCAGGTCGCAGACGGCACCCGGCACGCAGCTGCTCGCACTGCATGGCGTCCCGACGGCGAGGAGGGGCTGACAGGTGCCGCATGTCGTGTCCGGCGGCGCAGCCCCTGCTTCACCCACGGTCGCGAGCTGGAAGCACAGACCGCTCACGCACTGAAAGCTCTCGTTGCAGGCCGTACCAGCGGCGAGGGTACCGGTGAAGTTGCACTCGGACGGAGTGGCGCTCGACGTGCACCCGGCGGCGCGGACCGCGCTGACGCACGCCTCCAGCGCCGCATCCGTGAGCTGGTTGCCAGGCAGCGCTTGCCCACTCTGGCAAACTTGGACGAAAAGAGCGCGCTCTCGGGCCTGCTCGGAGGCCGGGAGCGTCGGACCCGAAGGACAGGTGCCCGCGAGGACCGCGTCGTAGTAGTCGCCGCAGGCGGTCGACGCCGGGCTCGCGGGGTGGGAGCCCCTGCTGCAACCGGCCGCGAGAACCGGTGCCGTGGTCGCGAAGCCGACAGCGAGACGGCCGAGCCACTTCAAGGGGAACCCACCGGAGGAGGCTCGACGAGGGCGGGACCGGTGGCCGCCGAGCCCGGCGCCGCGACGCGCTTCATCTCGACCATCGAGGCCAGGACGTCGTCGGGAGGCTTCGCGTTCCGGCACTCGGCGCGGTGCTCCGAGATGTAGCGCGGCGCCAGGCACTCCTGGGTCAGAACCGGGAGCCCGCTACAGCGCGCGATGAAGTCCTCGTGCGACGCGAGGCGCAGAACGACGGGCGTCACCGGGTGCTGAGTGGAGAAGTCCAGCGACGCCCGGAAAGCGTTGTATGCCGTCTCGCACGGCGTCGTGCCCTGGGGAGCACGATAGAGCTCGAGCACCGCCGACATGGCGTGGTCGATGTCTTCGCTGTGGGGAGACGTCGCGGCGGGGAGCGGATTGCCTCGCCGCTGCCCGGAGCCGAACACCACGACCGCCACGCCCGCGACGACCACGACGGTCGCGATCGCCACGAGCCTGCGGTTCATCGACGCCATTCTACGCGCGAACGGGGCATGCCGCTGACCCGCCTGCCACGTCGGCGGAGCGAGCGCTCGAAGCCTACGGACAGACGGGCGTGTTCCAGTCCCCGGAGCACCCGTTGAAGGTCTGGCAGTCGCACGCGAAGTAGCTGGGCGACTGCCCGCAGAGGTCCCCACGGCAATAGCTCGAGCCGTAGTACTGGAAGCCGATGGCGTCGCCGTGGACCGAGTTCGGGTCCCCCGATACGGAGGGCGACCCCTGTCCGGTCCACTGCGAGCCCACCTTCGCTTGCCACAGCTCGTAGGCGGCGTCGTCGTTGCAGAGGTGGTTGTAGCCGCCCGAATCCCAGTTGTACGCGGTCTGGCAGCCGCCGAGTCCGTCTCCCGAGCCCGTCAGGCTCGACGTCGTTGCCCCGTTCAGCTGGACGCCGTACTGGAACCAGGCACCCCCGTTCCAGGAGTAGCAGTCATCGCTCATGTTGCTGCCGCCCGGGCAGTTGCCGTGGTTGCAGGCGGCGATCTCGTAGATCCAGGCGCCGACGTCCGGGTTGGAGTACATCGCGACGGCGCTGTGGGAAGCCGCGCACGTCCAGAGGAAGCACACGAGCGGCATCGACCACTTGCCCGCGTAGACCTGGGTCCACGTCGAGTCGCTGTAGGTGCCGTAGGCCCGGGCCTGCTCGGGCGTCGGCGCCTTCTCGTTGAACTCCTGGATGTGCGCGAGGAGCGCCGGGTCCTTCGTCGGCGGCACCATCGCGGCGAACGCGTTGAGGTGGTACGCGTGATCTTTGTACGACGCGGGAAGAGCCGCGACGAGGGCCTTGGCCGCCACCTGGGCGATGTCGTAGTCCAGCGTGCGTCCGGCGAGCGTGACGCTCGAGTCGTACGCCTGGGTGACCCCGATCTCGGGCGTCCAGGTCGTGTCCACCCACGCGTCCCCACCGCGCTGGGCCCAGAACGTGTGGTTGCCCTGGTCGACGAAGCGCAGGTCCATCTCGTTCGCGGGAACGTCGGGCGAGTCGTTCCGGTACACCTCGGGCTTCAGGGTGCCGCTACGAGATTCGATGTAAACGACGCGACCGCCCTGAACGTAGGCGGCGTTGAACCCCCACGCGGCATCGTGCGCGTCGAGGATGTTGAGCCCCTCCTGGAGCTGGGACGCGGGTGGATGGCTGGACCCGGACGGACCGTTCGAGCACCCGACGAACGACAGCGAGGAGCCAGCGACGAGCAACCCGGCGCCGATCCCCAACAGCACCTGTAGTGTCCTACCCATGGCGACTTACCCCTTGTCGGAGCCCGTCTCCGAGCTCGTTCCCTGGGCAGAGTCCTTGCAGGAGGAGTGCCGAGCAGAATCAGCAATGATTCCGAATTGTTGACAAATCGGAGTCGTTCAATAAGCAAACACCCGGGTTCAATCCCCTTACTTTCGTTCGGCTTCTGAACGCTCGTCCAAACCGTGGGACCCCATGCGCCCGGGCGGGCCGGCGAGGCGTCAGCTGCCTGCGTCGAGTCGCGCGTCGTGTCTTCGAAGCATCTCCTCGACCTGCGCGCGACGCGCTCTCAAGTAGGCGAGCGTGTCGGTCTTCTCCCGGAAGGCCGTCAGGTCACCCGAGCGCCGCGCGCTGGCGATCTCTCGCTCGAGGCTTCGTTCCTTCGAGTCGAGGTCGTCGAAGACCCTCTGCCGGTAGGCGAGCTTCTGCTCCGCCGTCCATTGCTCCGATCCCCTCGGGCGCGCGAGGGCATCCAGCTCCGGAATCGGCTCGGGTGGGGGACCCCGGAGGAGGACACTCGAGGCCGCCGGGGCGTAGGACGCCATGAGGGAGGCCACCGGCGGCGCAGCGGGCGCGCTGGAGGCGCTCGTGGCGTTCGTCTCCGTTGGCGCGGGCGACACCGGGGCGGGCGAAGTGGGCGGTGCCTCCACGGTGGGGAGGGGCGCACGGGCCGGG
>JBEKGQ010000585.1:0-4881 GCA_050012715.1 Polyangiaceae bacterium | reverse complement strand
GCCCCGAGCCGCGCGCGCGCCATCGCCGCCGCGCGTGCCGCCACCGCCTCCGCGGTCGGCGCCGTGGCTCCTTCGCGGACCGCCCGGCGCGCCTCGGCGATCGCGTCGCGGACGAGCTCCGTCACCGCGGGGAGCCCGAGGGCCCGCTTCGCCTCGTCGAGCGCGGGGTGGGCGACCACGCGGTCCACCTTGGGGAGCGCGCGCAGCGCTTCGTCCGTCACCGCAAGACTCTCGCGTCCCCCTCGCGACGCGTCAACCCGAGCGCGTCGAAGTGCTCGAGCATCGCGACCGCTTGCTTGCGCGCGAGCCCCGTCCGCGCCTTGAACTCGACGACCGTGAGCGAGCGCGCGGAGGCGAAGTGCTCGGTCAGGTGCCGCCGCGCGTCGTCGACCACGCCGCGCACGAACCACAGCTCCCCGAGGCGCACCGCGGCTCCGTCGCGCGCGAGCTTCTGCAGCGCCGCCCGCAGCTCGGCCGGCTTCGCGCCAGTCTTCTCGCCCAGGGTGTGCTCGGTCGCGCCCGCCGTCCCCGCGTCGGCGAGGGCCTTCGCGATGCTCTCCGCCCGCGCCGCGGCCTCCGCGCCGGCCGCGCTGCCGCTCGAGGGCATGCGCACCACGTCCCCCTCGACGACGAGTCGCTCCTTCGCGTCGCTCCCGGCGGTGGCCGCGCGGAGCACCTCCTCCGCGACGAGCCTCCCGCCGCCGGCGGCGAGGCGGGCGCGCAGCGTCTCGAGCGGCAGGCCGCGGTCGAGCGGGGCCTCCTCGTGGTGCCGGCGGACGAGGTCGCGGGCGCGCGCGACCAGGGCGTCGAAGCGGGCGCGCGCGAGCCACCCGTGGTCGCCGACGCGGGCGAGGTCGCGGGCGGTGGCGGCGCGATCGGCGGCGCGGGCGAGGGACGCGGCATCCACCGCGAAGCGCGAGGCGAGGGCGTCGCGGGCGAGCGGGCGCGGAGCGGCGGCCTCGACGAGCGCGCGCGCGGTGACGTCGGGGTCGAGCGAGGCGAGGGCCGCGGCGAGGGCGCGGCGCCGCGCTCCGGAGGCCCGGCGGTCGGGGTGCGCGTCGACGACGAGGCCCCCGCCGACGACCGCCCCCGACGGTCCCTCCACGCCGCCGCGCAGGACGACGCGGTCGGCGCCCGCGAGCGCCGTCGGGTGCGCCAGGCGCACGCGCGCGACCGCGCCGTCCCCCGCGACGTCGACCGAGTCGACCCGCGCCGGCGTCGACGCCGTGCCGACGTGCACCGTGACCGCCACGCCCCGCGCGACGGCGTGCTTGCCCCGCAGCAGGAGGTCGAACAGCGTCGTCACCCGCAGCTTCGCGTCCGTCGTGACGACGTCCCCGCGCTTCACGTCGTCGAGCGCGACGCCGGCCAGGTTGATCGCGAGGCGCGTCGGCGCCTCCGCCCGCTCCACCGCCGCGTCGTGCACGTGCAGCCCCCGCGCCGCCGTCTCGCGCGACGCGCGCTCGCCCACCACGTGCAGCGCGTCGCCCGCCGCGAGCTTCCCGGCGACCAGCGTGCCGGTGACGACCGTCCCCGCGCCGCGCACCGTGAAGACCCGGTCGACCCCGAGACGCACGTGCTCGCGCTTGCCCGGCGCCGGGAGCGCCGCGAGCGCCTTTCGCAGCGCCGCGCGCACGCCGTCGAGGCCCTCGCCGGTCTTCGCCGAGCACGTCACGACGTCCGCCTCCCAGCGCTCCCCGAGGAGCGCCCGCGCCTCTTCGCCCGCCACCTGCGCGAGCTCGGCGTCCACCGCGTCCGCCTTCGTCACCACGACGAGCGCCCGCGACAGCCCGAGTAGCTCGCACACCGCGACGTGCTCGCGCGTCTGCGGCATCACGCCCTCGTCCGCCGCGACGACGAGCATCACGAGCTCCATCCCCGAGGCGCCCGCGATCATCGCCCGCACGAGCCGCCGGTGGCCGGGCACGTCGACCACGCTCGCGAGGAGCCCGCCCCCCAGGTCGAGCGGCGCGAAGCCGAGCTCGATCGAGATGCCCCGCCGCTTCTCCTCGGGCAGCCGGTCCGTGTCGACGCCGGTCAGCGCGCGGACGAGCGTCGTCTTGCCGTGATCGACGTGCCCTGCGGTGCCGAGGACGAAGCGGCGCACGCGCGGCCCTCAGTGCACCGCGGGGCAGCCGAGCGCCCGCATGCGCGCGAAGGCCCGGTCCGCGGTCCTCGAGCGCGGCTTCGCCGACCCCCAGTGACGCACCACCTCGCCGTACGCCTCGCACGCGCCGCCCCGGTCGCCGAGGTGCTCGCGGACGAGGCCGAGCGCGGCGCTCGCGCGGACCACCTCGAAGGGATCGTCGAGGACGTTGCAGGTGTGAGCGGCCCTCGCGAGGAGGGGTGCGGCCTCGTCGTCGCGGCCGGCGAGCAGCGAGACGACGCCGACGACGCGCGGCTCGAGGTTGGGGAGCAGCTCGTCGAGGGGCGGGCGCGACGCGAGCGCCGCCGCCGCCTCGTCGGCGTTCGTGACGAGCGGCGCGCGGGCGAGGGTCCAGAGGTCCGGCGGCGGCTGGCCCCCCAGGCGCCGCTCCCAGTCCTCGCGCCAGCGGTCCATCCGGGCGCGGAGCTCGTCGCGCGAGAGGAGGCCGCCACGTTGCTCCGCCTCGAGCAGCGTGGGCGTCGGATCGGCCTCGAGCGGCGGCGGGAGGTACGCGCCGCGGCTTCGCAGGTAGGCGGCGGCGAGGGCGGCGGCTCGGGCGTCGTCCCCGCGCTCCAGGGCGAGGTCGACGCGCCGGACGATGGCGAGATCGCGCGTGTCGAACGCGGGGGTCTCGCTCCGGGAGAGCTGCTCGGCGCTCGCATCGGCCCGGGCGAAGTCGCCCTGCAGCACCGCGATCGACGTGGCCCAGTCGTGGCCGCGCGCCTCGCGGTCCTCCGGTCTCGCGTGAGCCACCGCCTGGGCGACGGACGCTTCGACCGACTCCCACGGCTCGCCGAGCGCGGCCAGCGAGGACGCCACGAAGAAGTAGCCCCATCGATCCTCGGGGCTGATCGTGACCCATCGCCGCGCCATGCTGAGCGCCGAGCGGCAGTCGCCTTCGAGCGTGTCGACGAGCATGAGCGCATCGAGGCAGTGCGTCGAGCGGGGCGCGTTCACGAGGCATCGCTCGGCGATCGCGCGGGCTTCGGCGCCGCGCCCCGCGAAGACCGCCTCCCGGGCGAGGTCCGCCCACGCCATGCCGAACGATGGGTCGGCGTCGACGAGGGCCTGCAGCAGCCGTCCCGCCTCGGCATGCCCCGCGGGAGACGGGTCCCCGATGCGGATCGTCAGGTCGAGCATGTGGAGGGAGTCCTCGTCGCCGGGGTGGCTCTCGGTGAGGGCGCGAAAGCGGCGAATCGTCTCCGCCCAGTTGGCGGGGTCGGCCATGAGCCCCGGCTCGAGGGCGGTGCAGACCGCGCGATCGTGCTCCGTCAGCCGATCGCCGTGCGCGAGGGCGCTCCGGTAGTACGTGCGCGCCTTCTCGTACTGGTCGCCCTCGACGAAGATCTCGAGCAGCCGGACGGCGGCGGCGGCCATCGTGGGATCGAGGGCGAGGGCGCGGTCGAGCGGCATGAATCCGGTGTTCAGGCCGTCGTGCCAGGCGGTCACGCCCTCGCGGTAGGCCGCGACCGCGTCGGGGTTCGTCGAGGCGGGCGCCGGCAGGTCCGGGGTGCGGACGAAGGCGGACGCAGAGGCCGACGGGGGCGCGATCGCCTCGGACGCGGCCGGCGGGCGGGACGCTCCCGAGCGCGCACGGAACGCCACGGCGCCAAGGGCGACGGCGAGGACGCCGCCGGCGAGCAAGACCGCGAGCCCCGTGCGTCGCGTCGGACGCGCGGCGGCCACGTTGCTCCCCGTCGTGGGCGGCGGTCCGGCGGCGGGGACCGAGGGCTCCGTCGGGGGCACGCTCGGGGCGCGGGGCGCCGGACCGGAGGCGGGCCTCACGTGCCGCTCGAGCACCTCGACGATCGCGTCCATCGTGGCCAGGCGCTTCGCCGGGTCCTGCGCCAGGGCCCGCTCGACGACCGCGGCGACGTCGGCGGGCGCGTCGGGCGCGAGCGCGCGCACCGGCGGCGGCTCGACGGCGAGGATCTCGGCGACGACCCGCACCGACTCCTTGTGCTTCCACGGGAGGCTGCCGGTGAGGATCTCGTAGGCCATCACCGCCCACGAGAACTGGTCGGTGCGGGCGTCGAGCGCGTCGCCGCGGAGCTGCTCGGGCGACATGTAGAGGGGCGTCCCGAGGATGACGCCCTCGCCGGTGAGCGCCTGGCTCGCCGCCATGGGGCTCCGCGCGGTCTCCTCGTCGAAGGCCTGCCGCGCGAGGCCGAAGTCGAGGACCCGCACCGCCCCGTCGTCGCGCACGACCACGTTCTCGGGCTTCACGTCGCGGTGCACGAGGCCGAGGCGGTGGGCGGCGGCGAGGACGCGCGCGACGCTCGCGAGCCACCGGAGGCGGGTGTCGAGGGCGAGCTGCCGGTCCTCGGCGAGGACGCGCAGGCTGCGGCCCACGACGAGCTCCATGGCGATGTACGGGACGCTCTCGCCCTCGGGCGTCGTCGCCTCGCCGACGTCGAAGATGGCGACCGCCTCGGGGTGGTTCAGCGCCGCCGCCGCGCGCGCCTCGCGGAGCACGCGCGCCTCGGCCTCGGTGTGCTCGGTCGAGCCGAGGAGCACCTTGAGCGCGACGGCACGGCGGAGCCGCGTGTCGTAGGCCCGGAAGACGCGCCCCATCCCGCCCTGACCGAGGACCGCGTCGATGCGGTAGCGGCCGAAGGTGTCGCCGGGCTCGAGCTTCATCGTGGAGACGCGGTTCTAGCGCTTCTCGGGCGAGCGATCCCGGGGAGGCGACGCTGGCATGCGATGTCCCAAGGTCGTCGGCGGAGGCGCACAGG
>JBEKGQ010000584.1:0-4883 GCA_050012715.1 Polyangiaceae bacterium | reverse complement strand
TCGGCGCCGATCGACCGAGCCTGGCCGTCGGGGACGACGTCGCGGGCATCCTCGCCGCGCGCGAGGCGCCCGACCTCCGTCCCCCAGCTCCCGAGGAGCCGCTCGAGCACCGCGTCTTCCGCGCGCGCGAGGTCACCGATGGTCGCGAACCCCATCGCGTGCATCTTCGGCGCCGTCTTCGGCCCGATGCCCCACATCCGCTCGACCGGCAGCGGCGCGAGGAACGCCGCGATCTCCCCCTGTCCCACCACCACGAGCCCGTCGGGCTTGCGAAGGTCGCTCGCGATCTTCGCGGCGAACTTGCACGGGGCGACCCCCGCCGACGCGGTGAGCGCCAGGCGCTCCCGGACCTCGCCCTTGATGGCCGCCGCGATCGTCGCCCCATCGCCGAAGAGCGACTGGCTTCCCGTGACGTCGAGGAACGCCTCGTCGAGCGACAGCGGCTCGACGAGCGGGGTGTACTGCCGAAAGATCGCGAAGACCTCCTCGCTCGCCGTCGCGTACCGGTCCCGGTGCGGCTCCACGACGATGGCGTGCGGTGCGCGGCGAAGCGCCTCCGCCATGGGCATCGCCGAGCGCACCCCGAACGGACGGACCTCGTAGGACGCCGCGAGCACGACCCCTCGCCGCGAACGCCCGCCCACGATGACCGGCTTGCCGCCCAAGGACGGGTCGTCGCGCTGCTCGACCGACGCGTAGAAGGCGTCCATGTCGACGTGGAGGATGGTGCGGGCCAAGTGGCCCGGCAGTATGCCTCACCCCGGCGTGGCTTGCGGGAGGCGCCCCGCGGCAGCGCCGTCCCCGGACTGACCGGGGCGGTCGTCGACCTCGGCGCGGGTGACGACCTCGGCGCCGATCGCGAGGTTCTCGTAGTCGACGGGGTCGAGCTCCTGCCAGCGCTTGCCGGGAGAGCCCGACTCGGGGCCGCGAAGCTGCAAGTCGAGGCTGTGGTGGTCGCCGAGCGCGCGGACGAGGTGAAGCGTCGCCAGCCCGTCGGTCTCCACCAGGTCGCCGTGCGAGAGCGTCTTGCGCTCGACCAGCCGGAGCCGTCCCTCGCCGACCACCACGAACCGCAGCTCCTCCAGCTTTCCCTCGATCGACTTGCCGAGCAGTCGGTGGGGGTGCGCGTGGATGGGGGTCGCCGATCCGGGGTCGCGGCAGACTGCGACGAGCGCCCAGCCGCTCGCCCCCTCCCAGAAGGTCGCCCAGCGGCAACCGACGCCGTGAGCGAGCGGGCTCGCCCGGACCGGGATGAGCTCCCCGAGGGACGGCTGCAGGAGCCGGAGCGCGCGCCTCAGCGCGCCGTCGTCGAGGGCGCCCTCGTGATCGAGCCGGTCCAGCAAGAGCGACGCCTCGGCCACGGTGAGGTCCTTCCCCGCGGCGTACCGTTCCTTCACGAGCCGGACCTCTGCGCGAGGCCCGGCCTTCGCTCGATAGGCCAGCGCCGCCGCGACGAGACACGCGGCGCCCACGAGGGCGGCGGCGACCATGGCTCCTCGCGAGGCGAGCGTCACCATGGTCAGCGTGAGCGACGCGATCCACGCCGAGGTGGCGCCGCCGACGGCGAGCGCCCTCCAGCCCGAGGCCAGCAGGCGGCCCACCTCGAGGTGCAGGCCGATGGACGCGGTCACCGTGGCCATCAGCACGTCGACGACGAGGCGGTTGGCGTCGAGGACCGCGGCGACGACGGGCGAGGAAGGAACCAGGTGATCGACGAGCGCGCGCACGATCGCGAGGCCGACGTACCCGAGAAGGAACGCCGGGAGCTGATCGAGGGCACGCTTGCCGACGTCCGCGCCGGGCGCCGCCTTCCGGCGCATCAGCGAGAGTACGACGAGCATGGGCGCCATGAGCACGATGCGCGCCGACTTCGCCGCGGCGGCCATCGTTCCACCCGCCTCGCCCATCTGCTGGCCCACCGCCACTGCGCTCGACAGGTCGTTCACGGCGAGGCCGCTCCATAGTCCGGCGTGGGCCGGGTCGAGCCCCACCAGCGTCGCGATGGGATGAAACGCGACGAGGGCGATGACGCTGAACAGGAACACCGCCCCGATGGCCACGCCCTGCTCCTCGCGCCGAGCACCGACGACCGGCGCCAGCGCGTTCACCGCGGACGCGCCGCAGATCATCGTCCCCCCGGCCAGGAGATCCCCGAGCGGGCGGCGCACCCCCAGCGGGGCGGCCACCGCGTGCGCGACGAAGAATGCGCTCGGGATGCTCGCCCCGGCGACGAGCCCGAGGAGGAGCAGCTCCGAGGCGCCGAAGATCTTGGCCTGCAGCTTGAGACCCATGAGGATGATCGAGAGCCGCAGGATCCACTTGCCGACGTAGCGGAGCCCGGTCGCGTAGCGACCCCCCTCCCGGTCCTCGCCCGGCCCCGCGATGCCCACGAGGGCGCGCAGGGGGGGGATGTTCGTGATGACGGCGCCGAACACGAGGGCCAGCAGGACGTCCGAGATGAGCGGGGAGGGCGGAAGTATCCGCGTGAGGAACACCGCGAGTCCACCGATCGCCAGCGCGAGCCCGATGCCGGCGAGATCGTCGCGGGCCGGGAGCCACTGCGGGAGCGCCATGCGGACCGCCACCGCGGGGTCATACACCCGTCACGGACGGGCGCTCCACGGCAATCGTGCTCCCCTCATTGCGCGCCGAGGCACGCGCAGAAGCTGTTGATGCACTGGGTCTCTGCGCCGTTCCCGCAGGCGCAGCAGTCGCTGTTCTGCGAGCACTTCTCGTATTCCTGCGAGCAGCCCATCGGAGGCGGGACACACGCGAAAGTCGAGCCGCCCCCGTCCGCCGCGCTCGTCGACCGGCAGTAACCCGTGCAGCACTGGTCTCCCGTGAGGCAGCTCGTGCCGTTCGCCTGGCACGGATCGAGCGCCCAGAAGCCGCGGCTGTTGCCCGCCGGCTCCTCCTGCCCCGGGAGGTAGAACGCAGGGTGGCTGATGTCGTGGGCGGAGGTGCTCGGGTGGGCCGGGTCGTCGATGTCGATGGCGGCGACCCACAGCTTCTTGCGAGGCTGGTCCTCCTGATCGCTCGTCACGATCGTGTTGCCGTAGTCGCGCCGGCTGGTGAAGACGACCCAGTAGTACCCGCCGACGGCCACCGGGAGCACGGTCGGTTCGTAGTTGAGGGTGGCCTCCACCGTCCCGTACGGGAGGTAGAGCTGCCCGTTGGCGTAGCCGTCGACGCTAGCCAGTTGTGCGGTCGTGTTCGACGGCAGGTGCGCGACGTAGAGATCGCCCTTGGCGTCGAACGTGCCCGGCGGCGTGTTCGCGCTGTTCCAGGTCGCGTAGTCGGCGCGGTTGTCGGTCTGGTAGATGACCCACTCGGAGTCCGGCGTGAAGGCGGGCCAGCACAGGAAGTTCGTCGGGTCGTTGGCGAAGTCGGTCAGCCCCGAGAACGTGTGGCTCGCGAGCGTGAAGTCCATGAGGGCGAGCGAGTGGCCCTGGTCCTTGTCGTAGTGGGTGAACGCGATCTTCGTGCCGTCGGGTGAGAACGACGGCGTGACCGAATTCGAGACGACGCCGTCCCACCCCGGCGCGGCGATGACGGTGCCCGTCATCGTGTCGATGAGCTGGGCGGGGTGCGCACCGACGCCCTGCGTGCCGGGCACGTTGGGCGCCTGCGGGTAGTCGGCATCGTTCGAGGAGGCGAACGTCGCCAGCGACATGAAGAGGCTCCCGTCCGGATAGAGCCCTCCGAAGGCGTAGTCGGCCGTCGAGTCCGTCTCGTAGACCTGCATCGCGTTGTTCTTGAGGTCGTAGGCCGAGCTGCTCTGGTAGTTGTTCCCGGCCGACGGCGTGGGGTGCGCGGCGATGAGCGTCGACCCGTCGGCGCTGACCGCATGGCAGACGGTGCATTGCCCCTCCGACGCCCCACCGATGAGGAGCTGCGCGGTTCCCCCCGGCTTGATGCTGAGAACGGCCCCGTTCTGGGCGTTGTTGCCGACGAGCGCCGACGAGTAGCTGTTGTAGTAGACGGTCCCCTTGAGGCTCCCCTGCGCGATGGTCCACGACTCGGTGATGGGGCCTGTCACCTGTCCGCCGGAGATCTTCGTCAGCTGCACCTTCACCGCGTCCGTGGCGGAGGCGCTCTCGGTGATGGTCTGCCAGAGTTGCGGGGACATCGTGACCGCGCCCGGGCTGCTGGCGCCGTAGAACCCCTGGTAGACGACGGTGCTGAAGGACACCTGCAACAACGTCGCGTCCGGGACGGTGCCGGCGAACTGCAGCACGGGCGCGTCGAGACCCCGCGGGAACACGGTGCCGTCGTACGGGTAGAGCCACGTGAACGCGGCGTCGGCGCTGCCTCCGCCGGTGAGCTGGGATTGCACGCCGGCGCCGACGTTGCCGGGGTTGTCGCTGATGTGGAGCACGACGGTGAGATTCGTCGTCCCGGTCGTCGTCGCGACCGTCGCCGACACGCTGGTCTGTCCGCCGAGCAGCCCCGAGGCGGTGAAGAGGCCGGTGCCGTCGATGGTGCCGAGGCCGGCGACGTTGAGGCTCCAGGTCGCGGTGAGGGGCGTGGTGCTACCGGCATAGTGGGCGGTGAACTGCTCGGTGGAGCCCGGCCCCATCGCGTTCAGCGTGACGTTGGCGGGCTCGACGACGATCGACTGGCCGCTGTCGCCGCCGAACAGCGTCGAGTCGCCGAGGCCGTGGGCGTCGCTACCGCTCGACCCGGAGCCCGCATCCCCGGGCCCGGCCAGGGAGCCCGAGCCGGAGCTACTTCCGCAGCCGGAGCTGCTCCCGAATGACAGCACGACCACGAGGAGGACGAACGGGACCCAAGCGTGGGATCGTGCCATGCCGACAACCGTGACGCGCTACGCCCGCGCACGGCACGTCTCGATGCCGTCACCCCCTCGCCCGGCGGCTGCT
>JBEKGQ010000583.1:0-4883 GCA_050012715.1 Polyangiaceae bacterium | reverse complement strand
GGAGCGCGGGGCGCTTCATCCAGACCGTGCGCGGCGTGGGGTATCGCTTCTCCGAGAAGCAGCCCGAAGTCGAGATGTAGCCAATCTTTCCGCGAGGATGTACGGTCCGCGGGCGCCTCGCCCGCGCGCGCGAAATGAACCGCGTCGTCCCCGCTCTCGCGATCCCGATCCTCGTCGCGCTGGGCGCTGGCGGGTGCGATCCGGCTCCGTCGACGAGCGTCGTGCTCGACAACGACTACCCCCCCTACGCGGCCGCTCCGCTGGTCGTGTATCGGGCCTACTGGCAGGCCGTGACGTTCAACGAGGCGGTGGCCCCGGGGGATTCGTCGCCGCCCTTGCCCACCGTCGCGGCCTCCGACAACACGGCGTACGTCCTGCTGGCTCCGGGCTGGGATCCGGCGGGCACCACCGCGCCGGCCTCGTTCATTCTCCTCCAGTCGCGCGAGGGGTACGCGGTCGATCTCGGCGACACGCTCCACATCCCGATCGACGACTCGACGTTCGCGGGCAACTGCGCGACGGGGAGCACGCTCACGCAGGCGCAGGCCGATTTCATCGCCCAGCTCGTCTTCGTCGACGACTCCGGGGCCATCACCTTCCGCTACGACGCCGCCACCTGCACCACGACCCTCGTGGGTGGCGATGCAGGCTCCAGCGACGCGGGGACGCCATGAGGCACCCCCGCCTCGTGGTGGCGCTCATCGCCGTTCCCATCCTCTTCTCTGCCGCCCCGGCGAGGGCGCAAGCCGGGCCGGCGGGCAGCCACGAGGACGAGGCCTTCGACCTCATGAATCTCCTGGCCACCCACGGTCTCCACGACCTCAAGGACGAGAGCTGGAACCTCTACGGTCAGTTCACGTACATCTCGAACTGGAAGCTCCCCTTCTACGCGCCCTACACGAACGCGAACGGGAGCACCAAGTCGCTCCTGCCCGACGCGGAGCGGAGCTTCACCGGCACGTTCACCGTCTTCTTCGGCCTGCGCCCCTGGAAGGGGGGCGAGATCTACGTCGTCCCCGAGGTCATCGCGGAGCGACCTCTCTCCGGCCTCAACGGGATCGGCGGGGCGATCCAGAACTTCGAGCTCCAGAAGACCGGCTCGGCGACGCCGCAGCTCTATCGCGCCCAGACCTACCTGAGTCAGACCATCGGCCTCGGCGGGGATCGTGTCGTGCGCGACTCGGACCCGCAGCACCTGGGGGCGACCATCGACCGCCGGCGCCTCGTCCTCACCGGAGGCAACTTCACCATCCTCGACTTCTTCGACCGGAACAGCATCGTCCCGGATCCGCGCGAGGACTTCCTCAACATGGCGTTCATGACCCACGCCTCGTGGGACTTTCCCTCCGACGCGCGCGGCTACTCGTGGGGCGGCGTCGCGGAGCTCTACTGGGACGACTGGGCGCTGCGCTACGGCCGGATCACGCCGCCGCAGGAGCCCAATCAGCTGGCCATCGACTTCCGCATCTGGGACTTCTACGGCGATCAGGTCGAGCTCGAGCACGACCACAGGCTCCTCGGGCAGGACGGCGCGGTGCGCCTCCTCGGCTACCGGAATCACGTCGACACGGGTCGGTTCGCGGACGCGATCGCGGTCTTCGAGGCCAATCCCGCCGACAACGCGGCGGCGTGCTCGAGCCACGGCTACTTCAACTACGGGTCGGGCAACGTGACGGCGCCGGATCTCTGCTACGTGCGCAAGCCGAACGTGAAGGTGGGCGCCGGGATCAACCTGGAGCAGCACATCACGCCCGATGCCGGGTTGTTTCTGCGCGCCATGTACTCCGACGGGCAGACCGAGGTCGACGCGTTCAATTCGGCCGACCGCTCGTTCTCCATCGGCGCGGTCGCGAAAGGGGCGCCCTGGCACCGCCCCTTCGACGTCGCGGGCGTCGCCCAGGGCATGAGCTGGATCTCGCACATCCACGCCCAGTACCTGGCGATGGGCGGGGTCGACGGCTTCCTGGGAGACGGCTACCTGCGGCAGGCCGGCGAGGGCATCGTCGACGTGTTCTACAGCTTCAACCTCCTGAGGGCGATCTGGCTCACCGCCGACTACCAGCACCTCTGGCACCCGGGCTACAACGCCGATCGCGGGCCGGTCGAGATCATCAGCGGGAGAGTGCATGCGGAGTTCTGAGCGCGCTCTCGCCACCGGCGCCTTCGCCGGTGCGCTCGTTGTCGCGACCGCGGTCGCCTCGAACGCCGCCGCGCAGCAGCCGGCGCAGGGGTTCGCGGTCGACCGCTTCTACGAGTCGGCCCCCGGCGGCGGGTGGTTCGTCATGGACGACCTCGACCTCCACGGGGGCCTCGGCGGCGTGGCGTCGATGACCACCGGATACGCGATGAAGCCTCTGCGCGTGACCGACGGCGTGCAGCACGTCGCGGTGGTGTCGGACGAGGCCATCACCGACCTCGGCTTCGCCGCGACCTACGACCGGTGGCGGGTCTACCTCAATCTCGACGCGCCCCTCCTCATCCAGGGGCAGTGCGGCTCGGGCGCGCCGTGCACGGTGGGAAGCTACCAGCTGACGTCACCGTCCCTCGATCTCGCGTCGCACCCCGATACGTTCTCGGACGCGCGCATCGGCGTGGACGTCCGCATCCTCGGCGATGCGCGGAGCCCCTTCCGGCTCGGCGCGGGGGCGCAGATCTTCATCCCCGAGGGTGATCGCGCCGACTACGACACCGACGGCACGGTGCGCGCCATGGTGCGCGCGCTGGCGGCCGGCGACCGCGGCGCCTTGACCTACGCCGCGCAGCTCGGCGTCCACATCCGACCGCTCGACGATTCGCCCGCCCCGGGGAGCCCGCAGGGCAGCGAGCTGCTCTTCGGCGTGGCAGCGGGGGTGAGGCTCCCCGTGAGCCGGGACGGCGCGGCCCTCGTCGTCGTCGGCCCCGAGGTCTACGGCGAGACGGCGTTCCGCTCGTTCTTCGGAACGACCGCCACCGGTCTCGAGGGGCTTCTCAGCGGGCGTCTCGAGCAGCTTCCGGTGCACGGACCGAAGTGGCGCGTGAAGCTCGGCGGCGGTGGCGGCCTCGATCCTCACTTCGGCGCGCCCGAGTGGCGCCTCGTCGTCGGCGTCGAGCTGTTCGACCACAACGCGCTGTGAGGAGGGCGCGCGAGCCCGCGCTCTCACCTCGATCGCGACTCGCCGGAAAATTGTACGTCGGAGTCGCCGCACTCCGTGTGCGCGATGGAAGCGGAGAAGTCACACAACGTTCGCCGCGAAGAGCCCGCCGCCGAATAAGGGTTGCGCCGCACGGAGACGACGACGGCGCGCGAAACGCGCGAAGCCATCGATCCGCGCAGGAGGCTCTTTCCGATGAAGAAGTCCATCATGTGCGCGCTCGCGGCGCTCGCTGGATCCGGAGTGCTTGCTTCAGCGATCACGGCCGAAGCTGCGGATTGCGGCACGTATCCCAACCCCGTCTACATCGCGGGGTCCTCGGCGTCGAAGCCCATCTGGGCCGCGCTCGCCCCCACGCTCACCAACATCACCATCGTCTATCAGAGCCCGTCGTCGTGCGTCGGTCTGGCCGACGTCCTCGGCGGAACACCCGACACGTCGAGCGCCACGTACTACAGCGGCACGACCACCGGCTCCTGCACCAACCCGGGCAACGTCAACATCGGCGTCTCGGACGTCTTCCCGACGACGTGCGCCAACACGATGGTCCCGGCCGGCTTCAAGGACTTCCAGGGACCGGTCCAGGTCATGCTGATGGCCGTCCCCTACACCTCGACCGCCAACTCGATCAGTGCCGACGCGGCGTACACGGTCTTCGGCTGGGGCGGCACGCAGTACCCGGTCGCACCGTGGACGCAGTACACGAACATCTTCATCCGCGCGAACACCTCCGGCACCGAGAACATGATCGGGTCGGCCATCGGCCTCGCCGCGAGCAAGTGGCTCGCCCAGGTACCGGATGGGGGCGCGTCGCAGCAGGAGGGCAGCAGCGGCGCGGTCCTCAGCGCGCTCCTGGCCGCCGGCAGCGGCGCCAACGCTTCGTCGGCCATCGGCATCATCGCGGCCGACCTCGGCGACGCCGACCGCGGTCCGGTCGGCACGAACGACGCGGGCGCGACCACCGGCGGCCTGAAGATCCTCGCCTACCAGGCGACCGATCAGAGCTGCGGCTACCTGCCGGACTCGGACGCGACGCACTTCGACAAGATCAACGTTCGCCAGGGTCGCTACGATATCTGGGGACCGATCCACATGGTGGCGGCGGTCGACGGCAGCGGCAACCCGACCAACGCCCAGGCGCTCACGATCCTCAACCAGCTCACGATGAACGGGACGAGCGACACGCTCAACGAGACCACGATCCAGGTAGACGCGAACGCGCACGTCATCCCGCAGTGCGCGATGCAGGTGTCGCGCTCGGCCGAGGTCACTCCGGTCACCGGCGGCGGCATGGCGTCGTACCTGCCGCCCGAGGGTTGCGGTTGTTACTACGAGAGCCTCAAGAACGGCGGCCAAGCCTACTCGAAGTACTGCAAGACGTGCACGACCGACACCGACTGCTCGTCGACCGCTTCCTACCCCAAGTGCCATTTCGGCTTCTGCGAGGCTCAGTGATGAACTCCAAGCACTCTCTCCGCCTCGCCACGTTCGCGCTCGTCGCCCTCTCCGCCGGCGCCATGGCCTACGGGTGCAGCAGCGACAACAACAGCAACAACCCCGCGCCGAGCAACCACGATGCCGGCAACGCGGACTCGACGGCCAGCAGCAGCGGCAGCAGCAGCGGCAGCAGCTCCGGCTCGTCGAGCGGACCGACCGACTCGAGCGTGGCGGACGTGCCGGTCATCGATACCGGGTCCTGCACGTCCGACGCGTCGGCCTGCAACTCCTGCTACACCGCGCAACAGGCCGCCC
>JBEKGQ010000582.1:0-4891 GCA_050012715.1 Polyangiaceae bacterium | reverse complement strand
GGGCTCCTCGGCGTCGCGCTCATCCGTGGGCGCGCGCCGCAGGCGCGTCGCAAGCGCTGAGAACCCCGATGCCACGACGGGGCGGCTCGTGTGCCGCTCCGTGCCGACCCCGGACGCCCGATGTGGGTCCGGGGTCGTTGCGTGTCGAGGATTCGCCGGGTTTTCCCGTGTGGCGCGGGTCGTGCTCTACGCCGGGGCTGGACGGAGGTCGGTCATGCGCTTGCCGGTATTGCTCGGGGCCTTGGGGCTGGGGGTCGTGTCGATGGCCGCGATGGCCGACGACGCGCGGGCGTGTGGCGGGTGCTTCCACGGCCCGACGCAGAACGGGGACGTCATCACCGACCACCGGATGATCTTCAGCGTGTCGCCGCAGCAGACGACGCTCTACGACGAGATCGAGTACCAGGGCAGCCCGGCGTCGTTCGCGTGGGTGCTGCCCATCCACGGGCAGGTCCAGGTCGGCCTCAGCGCGGACATCCTCTTCGCGTCGCTCGACCAGGCCACGCAGACCACGATCGACGCGCCGACCCTGCCCCCGTGCAACTCGTGCTCGTGCGCCGCGGAGGTGAACGCCCCCAGCGCGGGCGGGACCGCCTCCAGCGGCTCCAGCAGCGGCGGCGGGGGCGGAGTCAGCGTCATCTCCCAGTCGGTCGTCGGCCCGTACGACACCGTGCAGCTCCAGTCGACGGATCCGACCGCGCTCACCGACTGGCTCACGGCCAACGGCTTCGCGATCCCCACCGACATCCAGCCCGTCATCGCCGCCTACGTGAACGAGGGGTTCGACTTCCTCGCCCTCAAGCTCCAGCCCGGTCAGGGCGTGCAGGCGATGCGCCCGGTCAGCGTGACGACCAGCGGCGCCGGCCTGTCGCTGCCGCTCCGCATGGTCCAGGCGGGCACCGGCGCGACGGTCGGCATCACGCTGTGGGTCGTGGCGCAGGGCCGGTACGAGGCCGCGAACTTCGGCAACTTCACCATCGACCCGACGAAGCTCGTGTGGGACTGGAACGCCCAGACGAGCAACTACACGACGCTCCAGCAGGCGGCGGAGTCCGCGGCGAGCTTCGCGACCTGGCAGACGGAGAGCTCGCTCGACATCTCGCCGTACCAGGTCGAGGACGCCGTCCTCGCCGACGACGCCTCCCAGGACTACCTGGCGATTCCGGCCGGTGATGCCGGCGCCGGCGAGACCGCCGACGAGGTGCGGACGAACGACCTCGCGACCGTGTTCCCCGGCGGCGACCAGGGCACGGTGCGCATCACGCGCATGCGCGCCGACCTCTCGCGCGCGGCGCTCGCCACCGACCTCTCGCTCCAGGCGTCTTCCGACCAGAGCGACATCTCGAACATCTACCAGGTGACCCAGTCGGTGAACGCGCCGGTGTGCCCGCCGGTGCCGGACCCGTGCCCGCCGTGCAGCGGCAGCTCGACCGGCGGCAGCGGGAGCAGCAGCGGCGGCGTTCTCGGAACCATGGGCGGCTCGTCGTCGTCCAGCGGATCCTCGGCCGGGCAGCAGTCGTTCGGGTGCTCGGCGGTCGGCGCGGACGGCGGCGGGGTCTGGTTCGAGCTCTCGCTGGCCGGCATCCTCGGCGCCGCGCTCATCCGCGCCCGGACGAAGCGCAAGGGCCGGTAGCCCCGCGAGCCGTCGTCCTCACCGCTCGCGGCCGCTGGCGCCGGCGAGGGGTAGCTCGATCTTCGGAACGCCGTCCTCGCCCTCCGCGAGGTAGCCGTAGCGGGCGAGATTGCCCATGACGCGGGCGACGTAGTCGCGCGTCTCCTTGAACGGAATGCGCTCGACGAAGCCGTCGAGCTGCATCGCCGGCGCGCGCGACAGCCAGCGCTCCACGGACTCGGCGCCGCCGTTGTACGCGGCCACCGCGAGCGGCACGTCGCCGTGGAACTGGTCGAGCAGCTTGTGGAGGAGGCGCGCGCCGACGCGGATGGCATAGGGCGGGCTCGTGAGGCGCGCGTCGTCGTGCGGGAGCGAGAGCTCGTCGGCGATGGGCCGAGCGGTCTCGGGCAAGAGCTGCATCAGGCCGACCGCGCGTGCGGGGGAGACGGCGGAAGGGTCGAAGCCGCTCTCCTGCCGCATCACGGCCCACAGGAGGCCGTGGGGGAGCTTCTCGAGCGACTCCGCGGCGCGCACCTCGTCGGCGTAGGGCGAGGGGAAGTCGCACTCCCACGCCCAGCGGGAGCGGGCGCCCGGGGCGGTCGCGAAGAGCGCGGAGGGGAGCGCCTGGGCGAGCTGGTAGCGGCGGCGGGCGCGCCCGAGCTCGCCGTACGCGGCGCAGAGGGCCTCGCTGGCGCGCGGTCCGGCGGCCGCGCTGACGGCGGACTCGCGGTCCCGCAGCGCGAGCTCGGCGTCGGCGTCGAGGCCCAGGCGATGGAGCAGGTCCGCCGGAGCCGGCACGGTGACGGCGAGCGGCGCCGCCGGCTCGGTGGCGGACTCGGGCGGGTCGATGGCCGGAGGCAGGGCGACGCCCAGCTCGGCGAGGCGCGCTCGCGCGACGAGGGCGGGCCACGACAGCGGCCGCGAGCGCGCGACGTCCGTCCAGCGCGCGACGGCGTGGGTGCGGTCCCCGTCGCGCAGCGCCGCCAGGGCCGCCATGTCGGCCATGCGGGCGCTCGCGATGGGGTCCGGGTCGTCCTCGACCATGTGCTCGAAGGCGACGCGGGCGGCCTTCACGTTGCCCTCGAGCAGCTTGCAGAGGGCGCCGTCGCGCCGGGCGTCGCCCGCCTCGTCGGTGCTCGCGTGCCCGCCGAGGTACGCGTCGAAGCCGCGTGCGCACTCCTTCCACTCGCCGTGGAGCATGCGCAGGTACGGCACGTAGAAGGCCGCCTGCTCCGCCCACCTCGTCTTCGGGAAGCGTCGCTCGACGTCCTCGTAGCCGCGCACCGCCTCCTCGTCGTGATCGGCGCGCGAGAGCGCGCGGGCGCCGTGGAAGGCGTCCTCCGCGGCGTGGGGCCCTCCCGCGCCCGCGCACTCGAGCAGCACCTTCGACGCTTCGAGGCCGCGGCCGCGCGCGTGGTAGAGGGCCATGCCGCGCGCGCGCGAGCGCTCGAGGTTCGTGAGCTTGTCCGCGCCCGGCGCGCCGCCCGCCAGATCGATCGCGTGGAGCGCGTCGTCGGTGCGCGCCGCGTCGGCGAGCACCTTGGCGCGCGCCATGAGCTCCGCCGCGGTCAGTGGGTGTGCCGGATCGAGGCGGCCGACGAGCGCGAGCGCATCGGCCGCGGCGGCGAGGTCGGCCCCCGTCGTCGCGAGCCAGCGAGCGTCGGCGCGCTCCGGGTCCCCGACCGGATCCCCGAGGCGGGCCCGCAATGCTCGTGCATCCGCTTCCTGCGAGCGCGTGTGCTTCTCCGCCGCGAGCACCTTCTCGACCGCCGCGCGGGCGCGCTTGGCGTCCTTCGCTTTCTCAAAGGCGCGCGCGGCGTCGAGCTGCGACGCCACCGGCGCGCGGGCCGCGAACCAGGCGCCGGCCTCGGCGAACGGCCCCGCGATCAGCATGGCCTCGTGCCGGCGCCGCGCGATGTCGTCCGTCAGCAGCGGCAGGGCCACGTCGAGCCCGTCGAGCAGCGGCAGCGCCGCGGCCCCGTCCCCCCTCGCCAGCGCCACGCGCGCGCGGACGTAGCGCACCTCGGGGGGCGACCGATCCGCGTCGGGCAGCGCGTCGAGGGCGCGCCACGCGGCGTCC
Organism: Polyangiaceae bacterium; assembly: GCA_050012715.1. Classification (GTDB taxonomy): domain Bacteria; phylum Myxococcota_A; class Polyangia; order Polyangiales; family Polyangiaceae; genus Palsa-1150. The sequence continues at coordinate 1,199 of JBEKGQ010000582.1, read as the reverse complement.
CACTGCTCGTCGCGCACCAGCGTCGGCCACGGAGTCGCCGCGGCGGCGCCCGTCTCGACGACCGGGCTCGCGACGTCCGCCTCCGCCACCGACGCCACCGCCGGCGGCGGCGCCGTCGCGCCGGCCTCCGCGGGGACCTCCGCGTGCGTGCACGCCGCGGGCGCGAGCGAGCACGCGGCGAGCAGGAGCAGCCCCGCGGTCGCCGCGCATCCGTCACGTGAGCACATGGAAGCCTCCGCCGCCGTTCCATCCGAACGCCCGGGTGACCCCGGTCGCGTCCTGCCCATCGACGACGCGCCGCAGCCGCGGCACGCAAAGCGCGTCGAGCTGGTCGCCGCGCTCGATGCCGACCCAGCGCCGTCCCATCTTGTGGGCCACCGCGGCGGTCGTCCCGCTCCCGAGGAACGCGTCGAGCACCCAGTCGCCGGGGTCGGTCGACAGCGCGAGGACGCGCGCGAGCAGCCGCTCGGGCTTCTTGTTGCGGACGAAGCGCGCCCCGCCTTCGCGCGCGATTCCCTGGAAGGGCACGTCGTCCCACACGTTCGTGAGCGGCTCGACGAGCACGCGCGCCCCCTCGCGCTCGACGACCTTGTCGGCCAGAAAGAGCACGCGGTTGCCCCCGCGGAGCACGAGGTCCTTCCGCCCGTCGCGCTGAAGGCGGAAGACCCGGTCCGGCTCGCGCCGCGAGCGATCGATGAGCGCGCGCGCGCGGAGGCTCACCGCGTCGTAGCGCGGCTGGGCGAAGCGGACGACGTGCTCGGCGTTCTCGACCGCCCAGCGCTCGATCGGGGCCCGCCCCGTTTCGGCGCCGAGGGCGCGCCGCGCCACCGCCGCGAGCGGCGAGAAGCGCCAGGCCGCGAAGGAGTCCTCGGGATTCTCGAGCCAGGTGGAGTAGGCCCGGTCGTACGACGTGCGGTCGCGGACGAGCGGGTTGCACCGCCAGCGAGCCCGATCGCGGGCGTACGCGAGGACGAAGTCGGTCACGTTGACCGGCCCCCGGTTGATGGCCTTGTGGCCGGTGGCCGCGCTGCGGACGACGGTGATGGTGGAGACCCGCTGCTCGCGGCCGAAGAGCTCGTCCATCGCCACCTGCAGCGGCCCGAGCTCGGTGTCGTCGATCTCGACGAAGACGGCGCCGTCGTCGGCGTGGAGCTCGCGTGCCGCCTCGAGCCGGTCGCGCATCATCGCGCGCCAGGCTT